>PBOM01000059.1 GCA_002724355.1 Actinomycetota bacterium
TGTTTGCTGAACTCGTTCGTTTCGCCACGTCATAGATATCACTCGTCACGTCTCGCTTTACCCAAACTAGCTTTGGTATCAGGCGGCCCGGGGGGTATCAGTGGCCCAAGAAGAACCAGATCTGATGCTAGATGGCATCCATGTAGTCGATTTCAGTCAGTATTTAGCTGGCGCGGGCGTGAGCCGAATGTTGGCAGAATTGGGTGCCGACATCACGAAGGTAGAGATAGGCCCGGTGGGTGACGGAGGACGCCTTCTCCCAGTTTTGAAAGACCAGAGGAGCGGCTTTTTTATTCAGCACAACCGCGGCAAGAAGAGTCTCGCTTTGAACTGGGAACGAGACGAAGCGTTAGAAATTGCCAGAGACCTCGCATCCAAAGCGGACGTGGTCTTGGAGAACTTCGGAACCGCCGAGACTCTGCGAAGCCGTGGACTGGATTACGAGTCCATTCGAGCTCGCAATCCCAGCGTCATTTATCTCTCTGTGTCGGCTTTTGGTCGAACCGGTCCCTGGGCCAACAAGCCAGGATTTGACTTCATAGCCCAGGCAGCTTCTGGTCTCATGCATATGACAGGGTCTCCCGATGAGCCACCGGGGGTTGTCTGGAGCGCTATAGCTGACAATAACGCTGCAGTGCACGGCTTCGCAGGCCTGGGTTATGCGTTATTCCACCGAGAGAAAACCGGACAAGGACAATTTCTGGACCTAGCGATGGTTGATTGCATGTTCCATCATCACGAGATTGCTCTTCAAGCTTGGCATTTAAGCGACGGGGAATTCGTGCCTGAACGCATGGGACGACATCACCAGTTGGTGTTCCCAGTCGGATTGTTTCAGGGTCCCCAGAATCACCTAGCTCTGCTGGCTTTAGATTTCCAATGGGAAAATGTTTGCCGAGCCATGGACCGGATTGATCTAGTAACTGATCCTCGTTACGCCGATATATCCGATCGCGCCAAGCGACAAAATGAGCTGATTCCCATCATTGAAGATTGGATGTCCACCTTTGACACGGACGAAGCCTTACTTGAACACCTTGAGGAGTACCGGGTTCCAGCAAGCCCAGTTCTAAGCCCCATCGATGCCATTGATCACCCTCACTTCAACGCTCGAGAAATGGTGAGGTGGGTTCAGGATCCGATCCATGGATCAGTTCCAATTCCAGGATTCCCCTGGAAGTTCAGCGTCAACGACCAGCTGCCAGAGTTGGTAGCTCCACTTCTCGGTGAACACAACGCTGACATCTTGATGACAAAACTTGGGTACAGCATTGATCAGGTTGAGGAACTAACAAACTCAGGGATTTTGTTTGAAGGTGCCACCTGACAAACCAGGTCTCTCCGATGAAGCAGTTGAGGAAACTATTCCAGCGTTCATTGGGTAGCCCAATTAACTTGCTTGTATGACTCCGCCCTTACGTTTCGGTATCGTCCACGACTTTCGCTGCCCACCGGGAAGCGATGTCACGATGCCTAAGGTATACGCCGAAACTTTCGAGCAGATCGAGTTGGCTGAGTCCCTTGGGATGGAACTTTGCTGGTTTACCGAACATCACTTCATCGACGACGGCTACTTGCCTAACTTTGTTCCGGTTGCTGCCGCGGCGGCTTCCAGAACGACGAAGATGAGATTTTCAACCGATATTTGTCTTCTGCCTTTCCGTCATCCCATCCGTCTCGCCGAAGATCTCGCGATTCTTGACAACATCTCCAATGGGCGAATGGAACTCGGAGCAGGGATGGGTTATGCAACCCATGAATTCCAGGGTTTCGATATCCCAATAAGCCGACGAGTTTCACTGACTGAAGAGGCATTGCAGGTGCTTCAACTCGCATGGAGCGGAGAGGCGTTCAGTTTTGAAGGTAAGCGGTATAGATTTTCGGATCTTCGAGTAACGCCGGACCCGGTTCAAAAAGGCGGACCTCCACTTTGGTTGGCAGCTACAAGTCCCGCTGGCGCTACCCGAGCAGCCGAATTTGGCACTCATTTATTGCCACAGGGACCGAAACACCTGACGATAGATCCTTGGAAAGAAGCCGCCGGAGACGTCAGCGATCGGCGAATCGGTTTGATCCGAGGGGTTTTTGTTACCGACGATGTGGAAAAGGAGTGGACCCCCATTGCATCTGCGGAGCAGTACCGGCGGGATGTGTACGTCGGATTGATTAAGGCGAGCAGCGATCACAAATCGGAGGTGCCTCAGAGATCGGGGCCTCGAGAAACTAGGCTCCCAATCCCTCTAAATCCTCTGATTTGGACGGTCGGCTCCGTAGACAAATGCGTCTCCGAGCTCGAGGAACTAATAGTCGAACATGGCATTACCGATTTAGTGACTTGGGGAGGTCCCCCGGGGTTACCGCCTTCAGTGATGAACAATTCGCTCACAAGGTTCGCCCATGAGGTCATTCCAGAGCTCCGAGCGAGGGTAGATACTTAAATGATTAGGTGCATTTAGCGCCGATCGAAAACAGAAAGAGACCTCCGCTTTGTTCGCGGAAGCCTCTTTGTATAGCTATTTTCGTTTTGATTTAGCAGGTGTGGCCGATTTTCGACTCGGCGCAAACCTCGGTCAACTGGTCATCGGACACGTACGCCTTGACCGTGCCGTCCCAGTGGATGGAGGTGCGACACGAGCTACATGTGTAGTTGCTTCGATATGACCGGGCCCTGCCACTCGCGTGGTGTGGGTATCTCATTTTCTTACTTCTTCTTTCTTTTGTTCAAATTTCTTTGTACCAGCAGCTTCTCGGTTTGCAAAAAACTTTTGTCAAACCTTCATATTGTTCAGAAGCGCCGAAAGTCATCCTCAGGACCATTCGTGATTTCGACCTTGACTATCAACGGACTTGCCGTGTGGCTTATGGCGTGCCATCGCGACGGGCAGCTTCTTGGTAAAACATTGGTCAGATAAATGAAACAACCAATCCCAGATGGGGATGAGGGTCACCCAAGAAACTCATCCATTGGCTAACTCTAAGCAGGAGAAAACCGTGAGTAACGACGGTCCTTACTACGACGACTTTGAGATCGACATGATGATTCCGCCGTTACCAGCGGTAACCATGACCGAGGCGGACAACGTCGCATACAGAATGATTACCGGGGACCAACACTTCGCGTCCGCCGATTGTGATGCTTACCAGAGTATTAGCGGTTCAACTAACCGACTCGTGAACCCGGGTTTGGTTATGCAATTCGCTATCGGCCAAACAACCAACGCTACGAGAAAGGCCATCGCCAATCTTTACTATCGCTCTGTACGGATTCTGAGGCCAGTCGAAATTGGCGAGACGATTACGACAACTACAAAGGTTCTCGGATTGTCTGATGCCAAACCAAAGGACGGTCAACATCGCGGCAAAGTGTGGCTAGGGATCGAGACTTCAGGAGATGGTCGGCCGGCCGTTCAGTATGAGAGATGTGCGCTAGTGGCGAGCAGGTCAGGTTCACCGGGTCATGCATCTGATATTCCTGGCCCGTCAGACCCAGCGCCGCTCGAAGACCTTGCCGCGTTGGTTCCCAAGTGGGATCTCTCGGGCATGCCGGTCACCCCATGGGAACTAGAAGAAACACGGACCGACGCGATGAGAGACCATGTCGATCTAGCTCCTTCGCTAGCTCGGATGACCTTCAACCAAGCATTTGTTCACAGAGATGCTTCAGCAAGTATCTACGGTCAGCGTCTTGTCTATGGAGGGCATGTGCAGGGACTAGCCCAAGCATCTTTAAGTCGTATGCTCCCGGGCAGCGCCACAATCGTGGCGTGGGACGGATGCGACCACGTAGGTCCTGCTTTTGAAGGCGACCTGCTCGAATTCCGGCACGAATTGAAGGAAATCTTTCCTGTCGCGAGCGGGCGACTGATGCGATTCGAAATTCGCGGTACCACTATGAACGAGCATGGATCTGCCGATAGTGACATCCTGGTGTGGACGCCAATTGTGTTTGCTCCTTAGGGAGGACTCGAAAAAGAGAAATCAAATCGGTGAGAATCAGGTCTTTGTTTCTTGATTTGCATCGGATACGGCGATTAGAGGCCAACTATGACACCAGTACTACAAGGGTTGCGCATCGTAGAAGGTTCGGCATTTGTCGCGGCTCCCCTCGGTGGGATGACCCTCGCTCAACTTGGGGCGGATGTCATTCGTTTTGATGCCATCGGCGGTGGTTTGGACTACCAGAGATGGCCGGTCACCGAGGAGGGGGTGAGTCTTTTCTGGGCCGGACTCAATAAGGGCAAAAGATCAATCCAGGTGGATCTGCGAAGCGACGCTGGGCGAGACTTAGTTACCCGATTGATCACGGAACAAGGTCCCGACAACGGCATCTTCCTATCCAATTTTCCCGAATCGAGTTGGCTTTCAGATAACCGGTTGCGAGCCGAACGCGAAGACCTGATCTACATGAACATCATTGGGAATCCCGATGAATCCACCGCCGTCGATTACACCGTAAATCCGTCTTCTGGATTCGCTATGGCGACAGGACCCTTAGGTTCGAGCATGCCTACCAACCACGTGTTGCCAGCTTGGGATACTGCCACCGGCTTGACCGCAGCAGTCGGAATATTGGCGGCAGAGAGATACAGACAACGAACTGGTATTGGTCAGCTCTCGAAGATCTCCTTGACCGATGTGGCGTTCGCTATGGTCGCCAACCTCGGATACATGGCCCAAGCGCAGCTAACGAAAGAAGACCGAGTTCCCGTCGGCAATGACCTTTATGGGGCATTCGGCAGAGACTTCGCGACCAAGGACAACAGGCGGATAATGGTGGTGGCGATCAGCAAGCGGCAATGGCAAAGCTTGGCTGAAGCAACCGAAATCGTGGAACACCTTCCTGCCATAGAACAAGCACTCAATGTTGATCTCAGCAAAGAGGGGGACCGCTGGGATGCGAGAGACGCAATCGCCTCATTCATGGCGCCCTTCATTGAGACCCATGATCTCGATGAGATAGCTGAAATATTTGATTCCAAGGGCGTCTGTTGGGGCCCATACCAAACATTTGTCCAACTGGTTAACGAGGATCGGCGAGCGACAATAAAGAACCCTATGTTTGGTCGCATAGATCAGCCGGGCGTTGGTCGCGTGCTCGCACCTGGCACGCCATTGTCGTTCTCTGAGATTGAGCGCGGGGAACCGATCGCGGCGCCTCGTCTTGGTGAACATACAGACGAGATCTTGTTAGAGACTTTGGGAATGTCGTCCAACGAGGTCGGAAAACTTCACGATGACGGTGTAGTAGCTGGAGCGAACCCCTAACCGAGTGACCGATGTCAACCAAATTAGCCAACGGCCGTAATAAAGCTTTCCAAGCCTGCGATGTGGTCGTCGACTGATTCAAGGCCAGATGGAGGAGTGCCTGACCAAGCCGAGGTCACACTCATAGTGTTGACACAGAGATGTGAGATCGATGCGTTGTGGGCTTGTTCCGTGAGGCTCTTCCACTTTTCGGGGCCAAGGCCGTAGGGCATGTTGAATTCGATCGGAAACGTTGAAGGGTCACGGCCTTCTGAAGAGATCATCTCTCTGAGTTGATTGGCGAGGCTAACGGTGCTGTTTCCGGCGCTAGCAAACGTGAACCCGTCGCCGATCTGAGCAGCCCGTCGCATTGCTATCTCGGAACTACCGCCAAGCCATATCGGTATCGGCTGATCAGGTCGAGGGGCTATCCCGGCGCGATCGATCCGATGGTGAGCGGTGTCAACGTCGATTACGGGGTCAGCCCATAGGCGACGCATTAATTCAATCTGTTCGTCGAAGAGTCGACCACGTCCCGACCACGGAACTCCCAGCGATTCGTATTCCACGTGGTTCCATCCCGTTCCCACACCAAGCCGCAAGCGTCCACCAGATAGAAGATCAACTTCGGCTGCTTGCTTAGCCGCCAGCACCGTCTGACGCTGCGGGAGAATGATCACAGAGGTTTGAAACTCAATCGAGTTAGTTACGCCAGCTAGGAAACCGAAGAGCACAAAAGGTTCGTGAAATGGATGAGCTTCGGTGTATGGACCGGTGAGTTGTGGTTCCCTATTCGCGTGTTCAGCACCCAGGACATGGTCATACGTCACGATGTATCGATAGCCGAGCTCCTCTGCCGCTTGCGCCCACGAACGGATTTGTTTGGGGTCGTTACCAATTTCGCATGTAGGAAAAACTGCTCCGAACTCCATGGTTGACCTCCATTATTGAGCCGATAACGGCAGAACCCTTTGGGGCTGGCAAAAACTTATTATGTGGCCATTGTGGATGTTTGTTTCGCTGCGCTTATTACCAATTGATCACCACTAGGCGCACTTCTACTCTTCGTTGCTCCTACCTTATTTGAGTGCCCCGTACGCTCTTATGCCTAACCGCTCTCTGCTTGTCGGCATTAGTTGTCGCAAGCTGCGCCGAGGCGGATCAGCCTCGGCAGTCGGAAAACGTTCTGACCGATGAGGAACGCGTGCGATGTTCGCAACACCCTGAGGCTCATAGAGAAGCAGCGACATCGTTGGGTATCTCTTTTGTCGGGGATTATATAAGAGCTTCGGAGGTACACGGGGAGCCAGACTTCACCGATCTTGAGCCACCATTTCTCGCTGTTCCTTCTAGCGATGATGAGGCCCTGTCGTTGCGACTTCAATTTGAAAGCAACAAAGATTTCGACAGAGCTTGCCAAGCCGCTCTTAAGCTCTTTGAATAACGCGCTCCTAGCTACATCCGATGTATCGATGATTACGCGAAAAGCAAAAATGGGTGTCAGAATGTCGATATGAGTTCATGCTTACTTCTCGCGTTAGCGGTATTTGGTCTTGGAATGTGGGCCGGACGAAGGCCTTCCGGGGATACTGATTCCGACCGTGAGCAAGGAACTCCGATCGAGTTAGAAGATCCTCCTTGGAAGCAACGCTTCGAACGACCCTGGTCCTAATTCTCCCGTCTCTCTCGAAGCAGTTCGCCCGCTAGTCGACGCTTGAGCGTTCTGGTTGCCAGGAGATGGGAGATCCTTGCCCAACTATGGATACTCGTTCACCTAGTCGTTCATGAGGCGCGTAGTCATGCACGGCGAAATGCTGAACCGCTCGGTTATCCCACATGACCACGGTCCCGGGCTCCCATGTCACTCGACACTGCAAATCTGGGGTTTTGGAAATATGAGCGAACAACATGTCAAGAATTGAGCGGCTCTCGTCGTAGGACATGCCGACGATTTCCTCAGTGAAGCCTTCGTTAACGAACAGGACAGGTTTATTTGTAACTGGATGACTGACCACAACCGGGTGGTTCCAGGAAGGATACGTTTGGCCCGGGTCAGGGGTTACCCCATACCAACGCAAGTCTCTTTCGCCGTCATGACAGGCTTCGAGTTCTACCAACATTCGTTGGATCGGAGGGGAAAGCGTTTCATAGGCTCGGGTCATGTCACAAAACACAGTGTCGCCACCATATGGAGGTAGTTCGAGCAATCGAAGAATTGATCCTGCTGGCGGATTTTCTTCACACGAGACATCCATATGCCAGCGTCCACCATTAACTCTTACTGTGTCAGCCTCAGCTCGAACCTTGAAGATCTCGGGGTCACCCTTCATCCCGAACGCTTTCTTGGAAGGATGAACATGTAGCTGCCCGAAGACACGACCAACTGCTTTGTGGGTTTCCCGGTCCAGTTCTTGATCACGAAAAGCCAACACCCGATACTCGTAAAACAGGTCGCTGAGTTCTTTTGCCCGACCATTATCCAAGTCCCCTAAATCGAATCCTCGGATTTGGGCACCAAGATGAGGGGTGATGGGTTCGATTTCCATATACCGATCCTAAACGGTCAAGGCCCATACGCAGTCCCCTGAGGCCACTAGGACACGTAGGCAGGCCGCGAGGGTTACCTCTATCTGAAACAATCAGATCATGACTTTGAAGCTCGGATACCTTCTGCCCACACGAGAGAAAATAATGCGGGAGAGTCCGTCCGTTCGACCGATGATCGACGCTGCGAAGAAGGCTGTGGATCGAGGTTTTGACTCGATTTGGGCGGGTGACTCACTGTTGGCTCGACCGAGACATGACCCAATCACCCTTCTGGCTGGGGTTGCGGGGGCTATCCCCGGAATAGAGGTGGGAACCGCAGTATTACTTCCAGCGCTTCGCAACCCCGTGGTTTTGGCTCAGCAGCTAGCAACGGTAGATCAACTTGCCGAAGGCAGATTGATCGTTGGTGCTGGCATTGCTCCCGACACTCCTGGGGTACGCGCAGAGTTCGCTGCCGCAGGGGTGCCTTTTGATGGACGGGTAGGCCGTTACATGGAAGGAATCCGGCTATGCCGCGCGTTGTGGAGCGGTCAACCCGTCGATTGGGAGGGGCGTTGGTCTGTTGAGGAGGGAGTACTAGCACCCGTCCCCTACCGGGATGGCGGTCCGCTTATCTGGAGCGCTGCAAGTGTCCCTCAAGGCATTGAACGAACCGCCAGAAACCACGACGGGTGGTTTCCAATAGGTCCTGACGCTGCCACCTTTGCCCAACACAACGAAGCCTTCCGGAACGCAGCTACTTTGGCGGGACGCAATCTTGAGGACCTCACTACCGCGATTTATCTGACGGTTTCTGTCATGGATAACGCCGAACAAGCAGAAGCCGCTATCGATACCTATCTTGAGGGGTATTACCAGGCACCGGCAAGCGCGTTACGCGGCTACCAAGCATGCAGGGGCGGGACCGGCGATCAAGTGGTCGACTTCATTCGTTCGTTTGTAGAAGGTGGCGCTCAGCACGTCATCATCAGATGCGTCGGAGATCACGATGCAGTTCAAGAATTGTTGTGCGAACGGCGCGACGAGTTGCTTGGCTAATTCGGACGCAACTGGCTGAGCGCGCTGCTGCTCGAAGCTCTTACCAATTCACTGCAACGGAGGCGCGCCGAAATTAGTCGCTCAACTCGTCTTGGGCATATAGACATCACCGGCTCCTACACGCAAAATTCATTTACCAAATAAGCGACTACGAGCATAAATAACTACGACAATGCCTATTTTATGTTTTTGTGCATCTTTTTTGCGCGTTCGCTATCAATCAAAATCAGAATTTGGATACAGTAAGCAACTGAGAGACCGCACCCGCTTGGGTCTTTTACACCTGGACAAACAAATAAATGAAGGTGCTCTAGATGAATGACACTTCGCGTCGCGTTTACGACTCAATTCTTGGCTTACTTTCTAACGTCGACAACCCAACTCCCATGGTTCAGTTGTCGCGTGTAGTTCCTTTTGAACACACCAAGGTTTACGCAAAGCTCGAATGGTATAACCCGTTTGGTGCCGTAAAAGATAGGGTCGCTTGGAACATGGTGCGCGACGCCGAGGAATCCGGGCGAATTGGCTCATCCCAACAACTAGTTGAACCTACTTCAGGCAACACGGGTCTCGCCCTGGCAATGGTCGCCAACGCTAAGGGTTATTCCCTGACCACTCCCCTATCCAATCAGATCCCACTCGAGAAACGAACCGTTCTCCGTCTGGCTGGAGTTGATGTAGTTGAACTTGAAGACTCATTGTGTCCCGCTCCAGGTGCACCAGAAGGAGCCATTGCCAAAGCTAACGAGATAGCGGATCAACCCGAATTCGAAATGCTGAATCAGTACGCGAACGGAAGCAACCCGGACGCGCATTATCGAACAACCGGCCCAGAAGTCTGGCACCAAACTGGCGGACAGGTAACTCACTTCGTCTCAAGTTTAGGTACTTGCGGGACAATCAATGGTTCGGGACGTTTCCTCAAAGAGCAAAATGCGGATGTCGCCACAATTGGCGTGTACCCAACACCGGGTCATGATGTTCCCGGTGTTCGGAGCCTCAGCCAGCTAAGCCAAACTGAATTCTTCACCCCGGACAAATATGACGGTCTCATTGAGGTCGAAAACGATCTTGCCTTCGAAATGTGTCGGCGAATTAACCAAGAAGAAAGTCTCACGGCAGGACCAAGTTCAGGCATGGCGTTAGCGGGTGCACTCCAAGCAATTCCAGACGAGCGCGGCAATGTTGTCGTTGTCATCTTTTGTGACAGCATTTTCAAATACGCATCCTCAATTCTGAACAACCTGAGTGATCTAGGCAAAGCCCCTGCGTCGGGTAGCAAACGAGAGCAGTTGTTGGATTCAATGGTCGAAAACGCTCGAATCAATTCGGATCTGACNATAGNTATTGAGGATGCTCANGACCTGTGGCAAACNCAAAAGCCATTTGTCGTTGACGTCCGCGAGCCTGACGCACACAATCAGCGACATATCCCAGGAGCTATCAATATGCCCCTCGACGAGCTTCCAGACCTGGCAGCTTTTCTTCCCGAGGACCGGGATACACCAGTACTAAGCGTCTGCGAACGCGGAAACCTCTCTCTTTCTGGGGTCTTATTTCTCAACAGTCTTGGCTACCGGAATGCTCGGAGCGTGACAGGAGGCACAGAGGCCTGGGACGAAAAGGGCTTCGCTATCGAATCAACCTGAGNCGAGAGCGACTCCAAGAAGCATCGATCACNNTTGTCGCTGCANCCCCGAGNTACTTTTCTTTAAGCGTCGGCTACAAGCGGCAGCCGGTAAGCACGAGCTGCTGTGTCGTGAAACAAATCTCGCTTTTCGTCGGCCGAACAGTCAGCGGCTATGAGTTTGAAGCTATTCCATAANGGCACGTAACCAACACCGCGTTTATCTACTGGGAAGTTGGATTCGAACATGCANCGGTTTGCTCCAATCACTTCAATCGCGTACTGAATTGGATCGCTCCATGCCTCGGCGAGTTCGACTGAGTTCGCGGGCTGATCACGCTTATCCCACCGAAAGCCCATCATCGGCATACCTATGCCGCCTANTTTCAAAAACACATTGNCACAAGCAGCGATTTCCGCCATTTGAGCCTTCCAAAATTCGAGAATTTCTTCCCGGCGGCCCTTATACGGACCCGTTCCTAACACGCAACCCAAATGATCCAAGACAATGGGCGTATCAGGACACGCTCGCGCTACCTCAACGAACTCAGGTAATTGAGGGTGATACACCATCGCGTCATAGGTGTATCCCAACTCTCCAACACGACGCACTCCTTCGAGATACAGCGGATCATCCATAGCAGCATTGGTGTACATAGCTAAAGGAGGGTGGTCATTCTGAGCGGTGATGTACCGGACCCCGCGAAAGCGCCCTCGACCAGCACTTTCATGGGCCTCNAGAACTTCTTCGACTGCAGCCCCCAACGACACATCAGCGTTAGCTTGGATTGCCTTAATCTCGGCGCCAGGTAAGACCGCGCTTTGGTCAGCGAGTTCAGCGATGAACTCGGTTTCTCCTACCGGTTGCATATGGATAGGGCCAGTTTTTCGGTATTCGGCGTGACATTCGAGAAATACAGTGCCGACTATGTTGTGACCGCTTCCGGTGTCTTTGNGGAAGTCTTCGAGCGTATACGGCCAACCCGTATGGCCTTCGTCGAGCCACAAGTGATGATGGGGATCCAAAATCGGAATTTCAGGTTCCAGGACATCTTCAACCACCGTCGCAATCCAGTCTGANTGAGCTCTTCCTGGATCGTCTGCCGCCATATCGGTGCCTCCGTCAGCGTGAGTCCAGTCGGTGNACACACGCGCCAACTATCTCAGCTCTTCATCTCGAATGTATACGTGCGAGTAATCCCTCGCTCGATTCTCAACTTCCTCAGAATACGAAAGGTTTAACGAGCTCTGGACCAAATCCCATGGGGTGCCGACGGGAAGTACGCCATAGTTCGTTCCTCCAACAGCTCCATTCCCAATCGTTGGGCTACCGCCTGAGATTGCAGGTTTTCGGGGAGGATGCAGGAGTAGATACGATCTAAGTCCAAGTCCTCGAAGGCATATCGAATAGCCTCAGTGCCCGCCTCGGTGGCGTAGCCCTGTCCCCAATAGTCAGGGTGAAGCACCCATCCAACCTCTACTCCCGGCCAGTCTGGACGTTCGGGACGGTGAAGGCCTGCTCGTCCGAGGAANAGACCCGAAGAACGCTCCTCCAAGGCCCAATGTCCAGTCCCTCGAAGAGCCCACTGTCCCAAAAACCAGGCCATCTGTTGCCAGGCGTCACTGCGATCCAGACTCTCAGGCAGATGNAATGCTCGCCTCACCTCCGGGGTGTTTAGAACAGCAAAGTAGTCGTCCACATCGTCGTCTTGAAAAGGGCGCAGGATCAGGCGGTCCGTCTCCAGCCTTGGGCAGGCGTTCATCTGTTTAGTTTGCCTCAAGCTCAGCAGGCTTCAAGACGCAGTCGCCTGTTTGCTGNTTAGCGAAGTTTTCTTACTCNACTTACTGACCTTCTGAGGTAAAGCAATGCGCACCATCACTGTCTGATTCAGAAGAGCCACACACCGTTGCGTCAAACATGCAGAACGAACCGCAGGTTGTTGGCTTCCTTATGAAATCTGTAAGGAACCTATGCAAGAATCGGCCGATCATGAGCGACGCACCGGAGGCTGACCAACGTCAACAAATTATTGACGCCAGATTACGTGCGCTCGCCGGTTGTCCTAACGCCCGAAAAGCTATTGATCTCCTAGCAGATCAACACTCGTTCACTGAATACGGCTTACTCGCTGGTCACACGACAGCAGTTGACGACGACGGCCCATCCGATGGAGTGGTCGGTGGAGTCTGCGACATCAACGGTCACCCAACTGTGATTGCAGCGCACGACCGATCGGTTGAGAACGCAACACANAGCGATCGCAACATGCGCAAATTGGCCAAACTCATCACCATTGCCGTAGCAAACCGCTGGCCGCTGGTGTTNTTTGTTGAAGGGGATGGTTCNCGTCCTAGTGATCCGCGTCCAGTNCCACCAATCGTGAATTACACCCGGGCTCGTTGGGACGTATTGGAGGGTTTGAGCGAAATGTCGGGTTGGGCTCCTACGGTTGCTGTTGCGGTAGGCCCAACTAGCGATAGCCACGCAGCAATGACCTTTCTTTGCGACCTAGTTATCGCCACACCAGACGCAGAGTTCGGAAGCACCATCAACTTGAACGAACCTTTGTCATCGACAAATGCAGCAGCACGCGGAGATATCGACGTATTAGTTCAAGATGTCGAAGAAGCCGTGACCGCCACTCAAAAATTCCTTCGCTACTGGCATGATGACATATCAGATTTCGCTGCTAGTGAGTCAGCGTCGTCAATTGCAGGAATCGTTCCAGATAACCGTCGCCGGGCTTACGACATGCGCAACGTCATCGCTGCGTTTGCAGACAAAGACAGCGTTTTTGAGGTTGGCTCAGCCTGGGGAGAGTCGTTGATTACAGCATTTGCGCGCGTTGAGGGAAGATCTGTTGGCATCTTCGCCAACCAACCACTCTCGCCGCGAGCCGGCGCCATTGACAGCGCTGCCGCCGACAAGGCGAGCCGATTCGTGGAGTGGTGCGACACCTACGCTTTGCCTCTCATCTCGTTCGTTGACAACCCTGGTTACATGGTTGGTCCAGAAGCCGAGCGCGAGGGCATCGCACGTCACCACGCTCGTCCTCTGTCAGCCATTCATCACCGAACAGTCCCTCTGTACACAGTCCAACTGAGAAAGGCATACGGTCTCGGGCCTTTCGCTATGTCGGGCTACGGTGCGAGCCGCAATATGCCCGAACTACGAGTGGCTTGGCCGACAGTCGAAAGCGGCGGGATGAGCCTTGAAGGTGCCGCTTACTTGGTCAAAAGAAAAGAGATTCGCGGTGCTGTCGATGCTGTGAGTGCACGAACAATTCGAGACCAGTACGCCGAAGAGATGCGAGACGTTGCTTCGGGGGTTCGCGCTGGTCGTACATTTTCTTTCGACGATGTGATCTTGCCCGAGGAAACACGGCCCGTTATAGCTTCAATGCTTCAGCGCTCAGAACGCGTGTTGCCCCCAGAGAAGGTTCACCACATTGACACCCGGTGACATCTGATGCGCGACTACTTGCTTAACAAACTTCGTTCAGCCAAAGCACTCAGGTTGGATGCCTCACGTCCTGACGCAGTTGAAAAAGTTCACTCAACGGACCATCTCACCGCACGAGAGCGGACAGCCATGCTTCTCGATGCCGGGTCAGAAGTGGAATTCGGCGCTATAGCTGCACGAGATGCCGACGAAGATTGGGTCCCAGAAAAGGGTGGCGTCGACTTCATCGGAACAATCGATGGGAAAACCGTTATTACGTCCTCAACTGATTACACCGATCGCGGTGGCGGCTATGGCGCTGCCCGGCTCGAGCATCTGATCTCACTTGCTCACCAACAGCGCTGGCCGATCGCTTTCTTCGTGGATGGGGGCGGCAGTCGAGCTAAGCATCCGAGGGCAGGCCTAGGACACTTAGAACTAAGCGGACAAATTGGCCGTTTTACGTTGTTTGACGGCATGGCAGAACTGTCGGGCTGGGTTCCGACCGTCGCGATCGTGTCCGGTCCATCATTTGCTGGCCACGCGAGCCTCGCAGGATTCTCTGACGTCGTCATCACCACCCGAGGCTCCGCTATTGGCATGGGCGGACCTCCGATGGTGGAGGCTGCTCTGGGTTTGACTCTCACCCCGCAAGAACTCGCCGGAGTTGAAATGCACGAACTCACCGGCGGTATAGACCTTCTGGTCGATGACGAGCCGACAGCGATTCAACTGACCAAGCAGTATCTGAGTTATCTACACGATTACGCCGATGGGCAAGCAGATCCGTCCGCGGAAAAGATTGCTGAGCTAGTCCCCGAATCAGGTCCATACGACATCTACCCGGTTATTAACGCGATCGTCGACCAAGAATCCATTCTGGAATTACGTCCACAGTTCGCAGCAAGTGCCGTTACCGCTATCGCGCGAATTGGAGGCAAAACGGTAGGAGTTATTGCCAATAACCCGAATGTGGACGAGGGCATCATCACAGAATCAGCCGCGACCAAAATTGGTCGCTTTGTAGAGCTATGCGATGTATATGAATATCCGATCGTCTCACTTATCGATAGCCCATACACCGCTATAGAAACCGAATCGGGGTTCCAACCTGGAGTTAGTCGCTGGCACACCCGAGTCCTTCAGACTCAACAACATCGTTCAGTACCAATCGCTTCCGTACAGTTACGAAAAGCGGGTGGATTCAGTGGACATGTGATGGCCGGTTCACCTACCGGCCATGGTGTGCCTATGTGGCAAGTCGCTTGGCCTACGGCAGACCTCGGTGTAGAGGATCCGTTCACGGCGACACGGAATTTCAATTCTTTCGACGATGTCATCGAACCCGCTGAAACTCGAGTAGGGCTATCCCGTCTACTTAATCATCTATCCACATCAGCTGAACGTCGGGCATCCCAAACTGTCAAGAAGCACACAATTGACACTTGGTGACAAAAGAACGGATAGCCAAAGCAACGCCGTCAACTCCCTTTGCGAACCTAAGCAACCAGAGTAATGGCGGGCTGTATCCGGAAATCTGGGTTCCGTGTTGAAGGCTTCAAGCACTATCTGAGATACGTATCTGAGAAACTCAGCCGGCGTTGGGGTTGCGTCGGCTGCCCTCACGTTTAAAAAGTAGAGTGAGAGCATGAAGGGGAACCATTGGAAGAAGGCAAGTCTTGAGTTACGGGCTGCGGGGTTTGAGCCTGAGACAATTGCCGCGAAGAACACCATCGTTACTGTGGCTGGGGCATACACAAACGCCCACAGATGCAACAACAGAGTCGAACGCATTTCGGATCTACTTTCAGATTCGATCGCGTCCCATGGTGGCCAGGGGCTAGTTGTCGGAGCACCCGCTGTTTCCGACGCCCTTACGCAGGGTTCGGCCAACGCAAATTACAGTCTCGTCTCACGCGACATCATCGCTGACTCATTCGAGATTGGTCATCGAGCACATCACGGTGAGGCCATGATTGTCATCTCAGGTTGCGACAAAACAGGTGCTGCGGCGATGATGCCTCTAGCTCGCACCAACGAAGTTGGACTAGTGATCTATCCGGGGACGAGTTCGCCCGGTTGCGTCGATTTTGAGCCTTGGGCTTCCAAGGGCAACAACTTGACCGTGCTTGACTGGGCTGAAGCGCGTGCCGCTATGCGAGCTAACCGGATCAGCGCAGAAGAATTCGAGGAGCTCGAACGTAACGTGATGCCCGGCAGCGGCACTTGCGGTGCCATGTTTACAGCCAACACCATGAGCACCATCACCGAGGCGATGGGGATGATGTTGCCTCGAGGTGCTTCTCATCCAGCCGACTACGACGCGACAAGTGATATCCATGACGACGTCAAGGCTCAGGTACAAGCCACCACACAAGCCCTCTACACCCTGATCGAAGCCGACATTCGCCCCAGGGACATTATGAATACCAAGGGTTTTGAGAACGCCATCACAACCGCCTACGCGATGGGCGGCTCGACCAACATGTACCTGCATTTACTGGCAATCGCTCGCGACGCCGAGGTACCTCTCACCATCGACCGCATTCAGGAAATCGGCGAGCAGGTACCCCTCATCGCGAATCTTCAACCTCACGGTCCCTACTCAATGGTCGCCCTGCACGAGCTCGGAGGAGTGCCTGTCGTAATGAAAGAGCTTCTCGACAACGGCTTTTTACACGGCGACGCTATGACAGTCACTGGGAAAACACTCGCCGAGAACCTCGAACACACAGCGTCGCTAGCAGATTTAGGTGATCAGGATTTGGTGCGGCCAGTTTCGGCTCCAATTGCTCAACCCAACAATCACATCACCGTGTTGCACGGCAATCTGGCTCCAGAAAGTTGTGTATTGAAACTCGGAGGAAAAACTCTAGAGACAGGAGAGTTTCGCGGGACTGCGAAAGTGTTCGAAAACGAACCAGACGTTATGACTGCCATTCAGTCGGGCGTCATCGTCCCCGGAGACGTAGTGGTTGTAAGAAACGTGGGACCAAAAGGTGGTCCGGGCATGCCCGAGATGGTGATGCTCACAGTCGAGTTGCAGGGACGCGGTTTAGGTAAGGACGTCGCACTCATCACCGATGGCCGATTCAGCGGGGTATCGCATGGCATTCTCATCGGACACATATGCCCCGAAGCCTCCGAAGGCGGACCGCTGGCAGCAGTGGAGAACGGCGACACTATCGTTATCGACCCGGTTAATCGGACTCTTAACGTAGCAATCGATGACAGCGAGTTAAGACAAAGGATGACTTCAGTTCAACCCCGAGACCTACCCGACAGCATTCCGCAGGGCTCAGTGTTGCGTCGATACTCCCGGCAAGTTTCTTCGGCCCACTACGGATGTGTTCAATAGCGAGAACAGAAACCAATTCGATACCTTCTTGATTTCCCCCAGCAACAAGGCAGCACATGAGCCACGCAATTCCAGCTGACCAACGGCCTTTCGACTACTCGCCAGTGACGTTAAATGACCTTCCCGATACCCCTACCCGGGATCGGAACATAGCTGCAGCGGCCTGGGACGCTGCGCCGACAGAGTTACTCCAGTTAGGCGCTGACATCGAGGGAAAACCCGAACCGTATTTTAAACGCCGGATCTTTGGTTGGCTCGTGTGGCTGGCCGGGCCGTCCCGCGGTCCGGGCCGCTACATGGCAATGAACCCATTGGATCATTCAGAGTTCTATTTCTTTGATTTAGGAGACGAAGAAACTACAGGTGGAAAAGGCCCCGATGGCGAGTGGCACTCTAGTTTCCGAGCTTGGAAGGAATCCCTGCGCGACGATCCCCGAAGATAGCCAGAAGCTCTCATAATCAGGACATCTAGCGAGGCATCGATTTCGTCACTAGCCGACCGATAGTCCCCCGTCGACGACAAACTCTGCTCCAGTGCAGTAACTGCTTTCCTTCGACGCTAACCAGAGCACTAGTTCCGCCACTTCTGCCGCATCTGCACTTCGACCCATCGGGACGAACGACTCAACCCTAGGCTGGAGATTCTCGGGGAACTGATCGAGCATCGCTGTCTCGATCAAGCCAGGGTGCACGGAGTTCACTCTGATGTTGTCGCGGGCGAGTTCGTGTGCAGCAGATTTTGTCATCCCCCTTACCGCCCATTTGCTCACCGAATAGGAGAATTGAAAGCCGACGCCTTGGAGACCTGCAACCGAAGAAATATTTACAATCGAGCCGCTCTGTTGTTTCTTCATCTCCTCCGCTACGGCTTTCATCCCCAGGAAAACGCCGGTGCAGTTAACCTCCATCACTCGCTCGAAGTCCTCTCTAGAAGATCGAGTGAGCCGGTCGAATAGAAGAATTCCGGCATTATTGACGAGGACATCGATAGTTCTGCCTTCATCTGTCAACCGACTAACGACAGCGTCCCAGTTGTCCTCATCGGTCACATCAAGATGCTCAAAGGTAGCTGAATCACCGAGCTCTTTTGCGAGGGCTTGCCCTTCGCTATCAAGAACGTCCGCTATGACAACGAACGCCCCCTCTTCGACGAAACGTCGGGCTTCTGCCGCTCCTTGTCCTCGCGCTCCTCCAGTGATGATTGCTGTGCAGTCTTTTAGTCGTTCACTCATAACTCAAGTATTAATCGAAAACGCAGACCAAAGTTTTGTGCAGAGGTCAACTGGGCGGCGTGCTTAATAGGCGGTGGGACCGGCAAAATTTCAGTGAACGTGGTTGCAGGGAATTTTTATATCTTGTTTCTTTTTTTGGCGCGGAGTCGTTTTCCGCTATCCAACTCAACTTTTCGGATTCGAATATTGGCTGGGGTTACTTCGACACATTCCTCTTCTGTGATGAACTCCAGAGCATGTTCCAACGAGAGTATTTTGGGTGGAGTCAAGCGCACAGCTTCGTCAGCCGCAGCGGCGCGTATATTTGTTTGCTTTTTCTCTTTGCAGATGTTGACGTCTAGGTCATCGGGGCGAGGGCTTTCGCCGATGACCATTCCTTCATATACAGCCATTCCGGGCCCCACAAAGAGCGTGCCGCGCTCTTGAATGGTCGAGGCCGCATAGCCGCTCACTTGGCCGGATCTGTCGGCGACTATTGAACCGGTGTGGCGCGATCGCATGTCACCCGCCCATGGGACATAACTATCGAACACATGGTGGAGTAGACCGGTACCGCGAGTTTCGGTAAGAAATTCTGTTCGGAAACCTATAAGACCGCGCGCAGGAATGAGGTAGTCAAGCCGCACCCACCCAGTGCCATGGTTACCCATTTGTTCGAGACGGCCACGCCGTTCCCCCAACAACTGGGTGACTGAACCAACGTGTTCCTCAGGGGTGTCGATGGTTACTCGTTCAGCTGGCTCATGTAACTGACCATCGATGGTCTTGGTCAACACTTGAGGTTTACCGACCGTCAGTTCGAATCCCTCGCGTCGCATAATTTCAATCAGGACGGCGAGCTGGAGTTCGCCTCGACCCTGAACCTCCCAAAGGTCCGGTCGGTCGGTGGTAAGTAGACGTAATGAAACATTGCCAATGAGTTCAGCTTCGAGACGACTTTTGATCAACCTCGCAGTTACCTTTTCGCCCTCGATGCCGGCCACTGGTGAAGTGTTGATCCCAATAGTCATCGAAAGGCTCGGCTCGTCAACGGTAATGACAGGTAAGGGTCTCGGTGACACAGGGTCGCTCAACGTTTCACCAATTGTGATGTCAGGGATACCGGCGACCGCCGCTATATCGCCGGGTCCTACCTCGTCGACTGGTGTTCGTTCCAGTCCTTCGGTTGTGTATATCTCCGCAATGCGCGTGGTTTCGGTGGTTCCGTCTACGCGGCACCACCCAACCAAAGCGCCCTTGGTAAGAGTTCCGTGAAGAACCCGACATAGCGCTAGCCGACCTACATATGGATTTGCGTCAAGATTCGTCACCAACGCTTGCAATGGGTGAGTTGGGTCGTGGGTAGGCGCAGCAACTGATTCGACTAGTACTTGGAACAGTTCGTTGAGGTCGTCTTTTGGGTCAGACAAATCACTCGTAGCGGTTCCTTTTCTTGCATCGGTGTAAATGATCGGAAAGTCGATTTGGTGGTCAGCCGCGTCGAGATCCAAAAACAGTTCATATGTTTCGTCGATCACTTCTTCAATTCGGCTGTCGGGACGGTCGATTTTGTTAATTACTAGAACTACCGGGAGATCTAAGGCCAGCGCTTTCCTAAGAACGAACCGTGTTTGCGGAAGAGGCCCTTCGGACGAGTCGACCAACAGGAGAACTCCATCAACCATGGTGAGAGCACGTTCGACCTCACCTCCGAAATCAGCGTGACCTGGAGTATCAATTATGTTGATTTTGATGTCTTGACCTTCGGAGCTACGCCAGTTGATAGCTGCGTTTTTCGCGAGAATTGTGATGCCCTTCTCGCGTTCAAGATCCATCGAATCGAGGATGCGGTCTCGAACATCTTCGTTGTCCCGAAAGGCCCCCGATTGCCAAAGCATCGCGTCAACCAACGTGGTCTTGCCGTGGTCAACATGCGCGACAATAGCGACGTTTCTCAAGTCCGTTCGCGTTTCAACTAGCTGAGCGTCACTCAAGTTTCAATTGCCTTACAGCGGGGGAACTTCGGCAGTGCTAAGTGTGCCAGCAAACACGCCGAATGAGTGGTTACCAGACTTATTGTGGTCGGTCGACGCGGATTAAGTAGATAGGGCTCGTTGCAACACCGAGGTCTTCTACTGATCGGGGATGTCTACCCCCAGTGTTTGCAACCGTGTAGCTTCCCAATCTGGGAGAACCCAGTCACCTTTCTTTATCAGTTCTATGTGTTCTCCACCCTCTTGCCAAACATGACATGAGTTCATGTTCAATCGGAGGCGCCGATCCTGTTCTTCAGGGTCATCCGTCTTGTCCAGTCTCGACTCTAAAGATTTGTGCAGATTGATCAGACTCCAGCTGGCTTGCACCGCAACTGGTCCCATTGCTTGTAAGAGAGCACCCATATGAGAACATCCGTTAGGCCCTCCGAAAAGCTTTTTAACCCGCGAGCTGTAGCCACGCGTGATCGACACTCCCACTAGGGCCTGATAATCGGGAAGAATCATTTCGCAGTTTGAGTAGGGGCGAACCATCATGTCGTTCTCGACGGCAACAATGGTGAAGGTTTCCGGGTCTACAAGTAAGTCGATGCTCATGTCGTGAATTACGAGGTCGTTTCCATCGGCCAGGCACAAACCTTGCGGTTTGTTGTCAGTTAGACGACCTCGAACACGCATTCGCCCATCACCTTCGTCGAATGCTTCGGTCTCGTAGCTGCGTTGATGAATCGGTATACGTTCAGGCACTCCAGAATTCTAACGAGCTTAAGAATTTATTTAGCGTATTTAGGCTGACATCACTTTCGAGATTTAGATCTAATGTGGACGCTGAGAAGGGCCAGCCATGAAAATCACCATTACGAGCATCTTCGTTGACGATCAAGACTCAGCACTAGCTTTTTATACCGATGTGCTGGGCTTTGAAGTCAGGCATAACGTGCCAATGGGCGAACATGCTTGGATCACCGTGGTTTCGCCATCCTTTCCTGACGGTCCCGAGTTGCTGCTGGAACCATCAAGCAACCCCGCGGTAGCGCCGTACCGAAATGCGCTCAAACAGGACGGAATTCCGTTAGCACAGTTTGGTGTCGACGACGTCAACGTCGAATATGAGCGCCTTGGGGCGAAGGGAGTGACATTCACCCAACCACCAACTGACTTGGGAGAGTATGCAATCGCCATCTTCGATGACACTTGCGGAAACCTGATCATGATTCAGTCGGATTCCAACGCTGCCTGACTCGAGCAGGAGCAACCGCCTCAGTTCTCGTACACCGGCGTTACGGCAAAGACAGTTCGTCCCCTTTGACCGCCTCCCGACCTGGTAGCGGCATTGAACAGCACCGCGAACACCAGCGCTACACCAAGAAGTGCAGCGGCGAGGTTGAGGTCTAGATAGCTGCGATAGGAAACAATTGCCCCAGCGGAAATACCGGCGATGGCCCCAAACGCCATCATGCACATGTCGCCTGCACCTTGAACACTCGCACGTTGTTCGACCGGAAACGCGTCGGTTAGCAGTCCACTCGCGGCGATCACGCCAAAACACCAAGCAAAGCCGAGCACCGTCTGGCCCCCAGTAATGCCGATAAACCCTTCCGGAGGTGTGAATCCTGCCCACAATGCGCCACCAACGCAAAGCACCCCCGATGCGATCAACATGGGGTAGCGCCCTAATTGATCAGCGAGCCGCCCAACCAACGGGCTAAAGGCATACATGCCTAGTATGTGACTGAACAACATGATGCTGATCGCCCCGTTGCTTTGTCCCCCATCGTTCATGTGTAACGGCGTGAGGGTCATAGTGGCGACCATGGTTGCCTGGCTGACCATCATTGCGAACACTGCCAGTCGAGCCTTGGAGTTCGCGAGGATCAACCCCAGTGCAGCGCTGAACGGCAGTCTTGTGTCTTGATCGTTGCTTCCTACCCCACCGGCAACCACTAAGGGGTCCGGCCGCAATCGAATCTCCACAATCGCAGCCGCAGCAAGGAACAGTAAGGCGCCAACAAGAAAAGAACCTGCGTAATCGGGGAGTCCGAACCTGCGTCCAAGGGGATCGAATACTGAAAGCGAAACCAGCGACCCGAACCCTGAGCCAATGGTGGTTGCGGCAACGACTAAACCGATGGTTGAAGCTCGGCGCTCAGGTTTGGCGAGGTCCGCTGCGGCGTAGCGGGTCGCCATGTTGGTTGCGTTTCCGACACCGACGAGAGCTACACCGAGTGGTAGGAACATGAATTGTCGGGTGATTGCTGCCAGTACTGCAAAAAAGCCACCGAGTGATGCGAGGACGTAACCGGTTAGCAGCCCGGGCCGTCGGCCGCTTCGCGCCATAATTCTCGCCAAGGGAAACGATGCAATCGCTGCGCCGATCGACAACGACGCCGCAGCAAGGCCCGCCAGCGTCTTAGAGCCGGTGATGTCGTCCGCGAGCAACGCTGTGACCGAGTATCCAGCCACCAGTCCGATACCGCCGCACATTTGGCTACCGAGCAGCGTTTGAACTGTTCGGCGCTGTATTTGCTCCACATCCAGGTGCCCCGTCGAAGCTTGTTCGCCAGCGCTCAAGACTGGCTCTTCAACCTGTGTCACGCGGCAGCTCCCGTTGGTTTTTTCGCTGCCGATGCAGCAAAGCTCTGAAACCTTATCGAACACCCGTTAGGTTTGGGGGCTGTGGACGCTTCTTCGAGGACGACTCCTGACGGTCGTCCAGATCGGCCCTCCAAAAGCCTCCTACTTCTCTTCTTGGTTATGGCGACAGCAATGGTCATTGGCAGCGTGGCCCTGAGCAGTGTCACCGATCAGCCAGAGCCTCAACAGCATCTGATCACCATTCCTGCAGGGACCGCTGCGCTGCTCAGCGCTGGACAAGATGTCAACATCATCCCTACAGACCTTGACTTCAGGCTTCGCGACCGGCTCACCGTGGTTAATGAAGACTCAGCAGCACATCAGATCGGCCCCTTTGTTATTCCGGCGGGCAAGCAGCTCGACACAAGGTTTGCTGAAGCCGCGACCATTGAGGGGTTCTGTTCACTTCATTCAAGCGGCCGAGTAACGATCAACATTGGCGGAACTTAGGTCGATCTTGTGAAGAAACTATGGGTAGCGTTCTGAATGTGAAGCCCCTTAACCCAAAGATCAACCCGCGGGTCATGACCCATGAGGAAGCAACTGCTTGGGTATGGGAATTTCATAGCTTTTATCGGCAACGTTCCCAGGGACTACAGAACCTGAAGGCCGGCCTTGACCAAAGCTGCCGACCATCGCATTAGCAACGACTTCTACTTCCATCCCCAAATGGAATCTAGTTATTCAGATAACGCAAGCAGTACTGAGCTGGCGCATGAGCCGACGCTCAGTCGGGTCCCAAGCGTCACGTCGATGCATAGTTCCAAGCGTGTCGAACATAACTAGGTCACCGACCTGCCAATCATGGCCGTAGACCTGATCAGGTCGCGTGGCATGCAGATGAAGCTCTTTCAGTAGCGCGCTGCTTTCGGCTCGTTCCATTCCCACTATTCGCCGGGTTATGCCCCTTGATACATACAGGATCGCTTCGCCCGTGTCGGGATGGTGTACCACCACCGGATGTTCAGCCTCAGGGATGTCGGGACGCTCAATACCGGCGGCCTCGTCGCGTTCGATCTTGGCGGCAAAATTCTTGTCAGGTTCGGCCATATAGTCGGCGATACTGTGCGTTGCCCGTAAACCACTGAGACGAGCCTGCAAGGCAGGCTCAAGGGTTGCGTACGCTGCATACATATCGGTGAAGTATGTCCGAGGCGGTTCAGGCGGAAGTTCTACCGCATTGAGGAAGCTGGTCTTCGCCGGTGTTGCGGCATAGGAATAGTCAGCGTGCCACTCGAGGTCGGTGGCACCCTCCACTCCCAAACGGTCGCCGTCCTCGCCCCGAATGTTTGTCACTGGGAGGATCTCTGGAAGCGCTCCTGCATTTCGGAACCATTCCGACCCTCGGATTGGATCGCCGAATGCCTCCACGAATCTCACCAGATCCTGGTCACTGGGTTGCGGCTGGCCACGAAACACCAAAAGTCGATGACGGTGCAACGCTTCATTAATGCTTCGCTTGCTCCTACTAGTTAGTGGTTCGGTTGGTTCCCAACCAGAAACTAGAGCCCCGAACGGAGCGTCAACCAATGGAACAATATTGAGACTCATATTGATCCCTTCTTTCGCCGTTCCGACTTTAAGAGTTGATCATGATGATGAGCATCACCGAGCTGCCAAGCATCGTCAACGCGTTAAGAATCAAATAAACAGGGAACGGGGCTTTGGCGAACTGCTGGCCGAACGTTGTTGACGCAAGACCTTCATCCATGTCGGCTCGCATCGCAGCAATGTCCATAATCGCTCCGTGGGAACCAAACCACAGAAACAATCCGACCAAGGCGACCGCTATTGATAACGCAAGTTGAGCATTGTCAGACAACGAACCCCACGAAATGGCTAACGCTGTTCCCACGATCATCGCCACGAGACACTTCAGACACACCCACAGCATTTCCGCTCGGTGGTCGATCCAACTACGAAGCTCACTTTGCTCCATGACATCTCCAATGTTCTGTTTGACCAGATCGACTATAGAAGGTCTGACCCCGCTCGGAATCCCCTAGGTCCAGGAAGCTCCTATACGGGTGTGGGTATAAAAGTCCTAACCCACAAGGCCAAGCCCACCAACGCACAAAATAAAGCGCAACGCTCAGTCGAAAAACGGAGGTGATTCCACCACCTGTCGTTAGCCTTTGGTCCGGACCGCCTCGCTTGCCAGGACCCCCTTTAGTTCTGCACGAGGCGGTCCTTTAAATATCTGTAGACAAGGACGTTGTTTCAGGGCAGTCCTTTGTCGCTCCATCCAATGACAACGACCCTCAAAGCTCGTACTTCCGATTCGCACGATCTATGCGAGTTTCAAACGAACCAGAGACGTCTTTGCTCCAGGTTTATTTATCGGGGTGGGCGATAGCGGATTCGAACCACTGACCTCTGCCGTGTGAAGGCAGCGCTCTAACCAACTGAGCCAATCGCCCTGAAGCGGTCACGATAGCGGTACTTCCGAAACCCCCGCTGCAATACCGCGATAGACCCGAAAACTACAAAAGCCGCCTCTCGGGCGACGTGGAATTCAAAGTTAGCACACTCAGGGTTTCATTTCCAGTCAATCCGGCATGTTTCTTAATATTTTTCAATTAATTTCAATCACCAGAGTCTGAACAGAATTTAGTTTGCATAGCCACGCACCACGCTAGATTCATCCCCTATGACAAGCCCTTCTTATGACTGGATCGCACATCACGCCGAAGTCCGCGGAGACAAACTCGCAACACACGACTTAGCGAGCGGACGAAAATTCACCTACAGCCAAATGAACGACCGAACTAGTCGTCTCGCAGCTGCTCTACGCGACGAGTTCCAAATTCAACGCGGAGAAAGGGTGGCTGTACTCGCAGAAAACGACACCAACTTCTTTGAGGTTCAATTCGCCTGCTGGAAACTGGGTGCTGTCTTTGTTCCACTCAACTGGCGGTTATCGATACCAGAGTTGGAATACATCGTGGGCGACGCAAGCCCTCACGTCATCATCCACGACGACGCATTCGAAGACAATGCAACGAAACTCGCAGAGCTATGCGCAATTAGCCATCGCATCACTTGGGGCTCCGCGATTGGAGAAGCCGCCGCCTACGAAGAGGTGCTCGCTAGCCACCAACCTTGGCTGGAAAGCGAAGATTGCACCCATGACGAAATTCTCACGATCATGTACACCTCTGGAACCACAGGACGCCCAAAGGGCGCCATCATCACTCAGGGAATGACGTTTTGGAATGCCGTGAATTGCGTCGAGTACTACGGCTGTTCAGAGTCGATGATCAATCTCGCGTTTTTGCCTCTTTTCCACACTGGAGGCCTCAACGTTTTCGCAAATCCTACTTTTCATTTCGGAGGAACGAATCTCGTGATGCGCACCTTCGAACCTGCCGAGGGGCTGCGACTTCTAAGCGACCCCGAAGTTGCCGTATCCCACACAATCGGAGTCCCCGCGAATTGGTTGTTTATGAGTCAACTCCCAGAGTTCGAAAACGCCTCATTTCCAACGATGGTCGCCCCAGCGGTAGGCGGTTCCCCAACCCCAGTTCCGCTAATTGAAGCTTGGGCCGAAAAGGGAATGCCCCTGCAACAGGCGTACGGCATGACCGAAACCAGCCCTCTCGTCCTCGCACTACCCGCAGACAAGTGCACCTCCAAGATTGGTTCTGCTGGGGTACCAGGCATGCACACCTCGGTCCGTATCGTCACCGAAGACGGACGTGAAGCCGAAGTAGGTGAAACAGGCGAACTGTGGTGCAAAGGGCCGAACATCACCCCTGGCTATTGGAACTGGCCAGAAGCAACAGAGGAATCATTTGAAGATGGCTGGCTCAAAACCGGAGATGCTGCCCGCAGAGACGAAGACGGTTTCTACTACATCGTCGACCGCTGGAAAGATATGTACATCTCCGGAGGGGAAAACGTTTACCCAGCTGAGGTGGAAAGCGTCATATTTCAACTCCCCGAAATCGGTGAAGTTTCAGTTATAGGGGTACCCGACGACAAATGGGTAGAAGTCGGACGAGCAATAGTTGTTCTCAAAGATGATGCAGAACTCAGCGACACCGAAATACTGAACCACTGCCGCCAAAACCTTGCTCGCTATAAGGTGCCCCAGTCGGTCGTCTTCGTGGACGAAATTCCGCACAACGCCACTGGGAAAGTACTCAAACGCGAGTTGCGGGATCTGTACGGACAGCCATAAAGCCAGCAATGCCGCATCCGGGGGGACCACTCACAGGGGTAAAAGTTTTAGATGTCGCGGGGATGATCGCTGCGCCTAGCGCTTGTGCCATGCTCGCCGACCTTGGCGCTGACGTCATCAAACTCGAACCGCCTCAGGGTGACTTACTGAGGGGTTTGGTGGTGATCCCAGATGGACCCGACCCTTGGTGGGAACTCGACAACCGAGGCAAACGCGGCATTGTGGTCGATCTCACAACTAAACAAGGGCGCCAAGTCGCTCACAAGATCGCTGCATCGTGTGATGTCGTCGTCACCAACTTAACGATGGAACGCCAGTCAAAATTCGAGCTAACGGACGTCGACTTGCGAGAAAACCATCCAGAACTCATCCACGTAACGTTGACCGGTTACGGCAACAACGGTCCAGATCAGGATCGGCTCGCATTCGATTACACAGCGTTCTTCAGTCGCGGCGGGGTGCTGAACACCATGGGTGAACCGGGAAACACGCCACCGAATCCTCGACCAGGTCAGGGTGACCACACCACTTCTTTAGCGATCTTGTCATCAATTTTGCTTGCCTTGAGAGAGCGTGACCTGACCGGAGAAGGCCAAGCGGTCTCGGTAGCGCTTATGCATGCTGCTATTTGGACGATGAGTTCAGATCTGTCCGTGGGTTTAGCAACCGGCGAGGCGCCTGGACCGATCATGCGCATCGAAACGCCTTCCCCTCTAGTTGGACGGTTTCGATGTGCCGATGACAGATGGCTCATGCTGACCATGCCAGCTGAGGGTTACTGGGAACCTTTTTGTGTGGCACTCGATCAACCTGAATGGATCACTGATCCCAGATTCGCTGATACTGAAACACGCACCGAACATGGCCCAGAGCTAATGATGTTGTGTGACGATATTTTTGCGTCAGCCGATTCACGCACCTGGGCTGAACGACTGGACGCAGCAGGGATGGTGTGGGGACTCATACAAACCCTCGATGAGGTCATAGTCGACCCTCAGTCGGACGCATTGGGGGCGTTCAAAGAAATCCCAGATAGTGAGTATCGGCTTCGCACTGTCGCTCCCCCATTTGACCTACGAGGTTCAGAGGTGTCCATAAAGGGGCCCGCGCCGCGTCATGGCGAGCATTCGTTCGAAGTTTTGGCCGAAGTCGGTTTCAGCGAACAAGAAATAAGCGATTTGTTCGAGAAGAAGATAGTTAGCTAGTCGCCAGCAACCGAATTCACTTGGGCCACGCACCAATACTCAGCAGGGTCTTCGAGTCTGTTGTCGAATTTCTCTGTACCTTCCGGGCATTGCTCGTCTGCGACCATTGGGAATGTTTTGATTACCTGACGCGCACCCATGTCGCTGCACCGAGCGTTTTCTCGAAGCGTTCCGTTTTCTCGGATCACGACACATTCATCGTTTGTCGTTCTACTGTTCGGAATTTGCCACCGTTCAGAGCGACTATTGGTCGCGAATGCTGAGAAAACAAATATTCCTACGCCGATCGCTCCTATGACGAGCCATGGAAGAGCTCGAAGCACTGTCGCTACGACGGGGTTACCGACTTCAAAACCTGGAGGATCCGATGCTTCAAGGTCGAACCAGTCATCGGACCAGGGATCTTCGATTTCGTCTGGAGTTTCTTGTGCTTGGGACAACTCTTCGTCGTATTGGACTTTTAGTTTTGAGGACCCGAGTATCCGCCAGGCTTCGTTGATGGCACGCATTTTGAGTTCCGCGTTGTGACGCTCTTCGTCGCTTGCGCCCGCTAACGCATCGGGATGGTTGACTCGCGCTGCAGCGACCCACGCTTGGCGAATAGTTTCGTGGTCAGCGTCTGGGTCGATTCCCAACGTTGCGTAATGATTCATGGCCACTGCGACGGAGCCTCCACAAGGCAACTTACCGTTGTGGAGTTAGCGTGGTGGTGTGGATGAGCTGCAATGTCCTGCTTGCGGAGAAACCGAGAGTCTCATTGGCCGCGAGAAGGGTGAGCTAATCGAGATCACGTGTGAGACGTGTGACCAACGGTGGAGTCGTGACCCAAACGCCTTACCGATCTGTGAACGTTGCGACAGCGATGATATGGAAGGGGCTGTCAAAGCGATCGTCGAAAAGTCGCGTGGTAGTCAACTCTCGATAGTGGCAACCCAAGTTGTGTACCTCTGCCGGTCCTGCGATGAATCAATTCTCGCTTCGTACCGCATCGGTAGAAGTCCGTTAATGCCAGATCAGTTACCCACCCAATAACTTTTTGGTGAGTTCTTAGCTGCTCCCATCACCTAACCACTCCTGTTCAGCCAACACCCGCTCCAGGGTGAGATGTTCTTTTTCGGCAGTGATGCGCTGAAGATAAAATTCGTTTTCGAACAAAGCCAGCAAAACGCCGTCGCTGCGCGCTAGCACCGTCGCTCCTGGAAGTCGACGCAGTTCCTCAGCTGATTCAGGGTCGGTGCGTCTAGCTACCGAATACGGGGCGTTGGTTAATTCAACTGGGGCACCAAATTCGTTTTCAAGTCGATGCGTCGCTACTTCAAACTGCATCAGACCTACAGCTGCGAGCACTGGTTCAACATCGCCCATCTCTTCGTCTCTGAGAACCTGAATGACGCCCTCTTCGTCGAGTTGCACCAAGCCCCTTCGGAACTGTTTGAAACGGTTGGTGTCTTTGACGCGTATTCGTCGAAAAAGTTCAGGCGCGAACGATGGAATCTGTGGGAATTCGACTGGGTCTTCGGCGTACAGAGTGTCCCCTACGCGAACATCGCTCGCGTTGACGAGTGCAACAACATCGCCGGGCCAGGCTTCTTCTACCGTTGAACGTTCGGATCCGAACATGGTGTGGGCATATTTGGTGGCAAATGGCCGATCAGTCCGGCTTTGGGTGACACTCATTCCCCGTTCGAAGTGACCTGAACACACCCGAACATAGGCAATTCTGTCTCGATGAGCCTTGTCTGTGTTTGCTTGAACCTTGAAGGCAAAAGCCGAAAATGGCGCTTCTACAGGCCTTGGTACGTTGTTGACGTCATATCTAGAAGCAGGCGATGGGGCGAGATCCACAACTGCGTCAAGTAACAGCCGAACTCCAAAGTTTGTTAGCGCCGAACCGAAAAATACTGGTGTCACTTCACCCGCAAGAAAGCCTTTGAGATCCACTTCTGTGCCTAAGGCTTCGAGGAGTTCAAGTTCTTCGCTTGCCTCATTCCAACCGTTAATTGATGAATCCACTTCATCAAGCATTGAGGTTTGTTCCTCTGCTTGGGTTGCTCCGTGAGCAGTTCTGTCGTATTTGATGAACAGTTCCGACGTGCGGTCAACGATGCCTTTGAGGTCTCCGGGTACACCAACAGGCCACGACATCGGTGTCGGGAGAAGCTGCAACATGTTTTCGATTTCGTCTACTAGTTCGAGCGGCGGGCGGCCCGGTCGGTCACATTTGTTGATGAACGTCAAAATCGGTACTTCGCGTTGTCTGCAAACTTCAAACAGCTTCAACGTTTGCGCTTCAATACCTTTGGAACCATCAATCACCATCACGGCTGCATCGGTTGCTGCGAGCACTCTGTAGGTGTCTTCACTGAAGTCGCGGTGACCTGGCGTGTCCAACAGGTTCAAGACACAATCTCGATAATCGAACTGTAGAGCAGTTGAGGTGATGGAAATCCCGCGTTGTTGCTCTAGTTCCATCCAATCTGATGTCGCTGATTTTCGTCCCGAACGAGCTTTGACTGAACCCGCTTCAGCGATTTGCCCTGAGTACAACAAAAACTTTTCGGTCAATGTTGTTTTGCCCGCGTCGGGGTGGCTGATAATCGCAAACGTTCTTCGTTTACCTGCTTCAGATGCAACTTGTTCCGACGACACAAGGTTGAGGGTAGGACTAGTCCAGGCCGCTACCACCCTTGATCAGGGCGATATGTGCTAGAAGCGCAGGGGACGAAACACGTATGACAGATCTTTGTAGACCAGGAGTAAGAAAATGAAGTTGGCGACAGGAGCTGGATATTGGGCCGCTGGACCTCCATCAGATGCGCAGGAAACAATTCTGGAAGCTGAAGCGCTCGGGTTTCACAGCTTTTGGACCGCCGAAGCGTACGGCAGCGACGCGCTGACGCCGCTGGCGTGGTGGGGCAGCCGAACCGAAAGCATTCAACTGGGCACAGGCATTGTCCAAATGTCAGCAAGAACCCCTGCGGCAACAGCTATGGCCGCGATCACCATGGATCACTTAACAAACGGACGTTTCATTTTGGGTCTCGGTGTGAGCGGACCTCAAGTAGTTGAGGGCTGGTACGGGCAGCCATATCCGAAACCTCTTGCCCGCACTCGAGAGTACGTTCACATCATTCGCGAAATTTGTGAGCGGGAAAAACCGGTCTCGTATGTCGGCGATCACTATCAGATGCCTTTCCCAGGTGGCTTGGAACTCGGAAAGCCCCTTAAATCGACTGTGCATCCTCTTCGACAGCACATTCCGATCTATTTAGGTGCCGAGGGCCCAAAAAATGTGGCCTTGTCTGCGGAAATATGTGATGGCTGGCTGCCCTTATTTTTCGCTCCCAAAGACAACCAGTTCTATGCCGACGCTCTGAACGAAGGATTCTCTAAGGCCGGCAAATCTCGCATTGGGGACAATGGGCGAATCCCCGAGGAGAACAACTTCGAAGTTGTGTGCCCGGTTTCTATCGTTCCTGATGCAGATGTGGAACGAGCCGCAGACAGAGTCAGACCGATGCTCGCGCTGTACATGGGAGGTATGGGAGCAAAGGGAGCGAACTTTCACTACGACGTGTTTTGTCGCATGGGATACCAAAGTGTCGCTGATGAGGTTCAAGAGTGTTATTTGACCGGTCGGAAGGACGAAGCCGCGGCAGCGATTCCTTTGTCGTTGGTCGAAGAAGTCGCTCTCGTTGGTCCGGTCGACAAGATCGCTGACGACCTCGACCGTTGGAGAGATACCGTGGTAACAACTCTTCAAGTCAGCGGCCCTCCGTCGCTGCTGCGCAGTATCGCCGAGGTGGTAAATCGATGAATTCAGTTGATCCCCGAACTCCGGTCCTAGTTGGCACAGGCCAACTCATCCAAAAACCCGATAATCCCGTTGATGCGTTAGAGCCACTGGCCATGATGCGAGTCGCGTTGGAAGCAGCTGCCGACGACGCAGGCGCTCGTAGCTTGCTTGATCGGGCTACAGATACCTGGGTGGTGAAGGGCGCCTGGCCTTACCCAGACCCGGCTGCTCTGCTCAGAGACGAATTCGGAAACAACAGCCGAACCGGAATTTCCACTGACGGCGGGAACACCCCCCAGTCGTTGGTGAATAAAGCCTCGCTAAGAATCCAAAGCGGCGAAGCCGACGTTGTTCTTATTGTCGGCGCGGAAGGAATTTGGAGTCGTAGACGGGCCCGTAGAGCGGGAGAGCGCATTCCTTACACCGAGCAAGCTGACGTCGAACCTGACGAAATTTTGGGTAAGGACGTGACGATGAGTCATCCAGTGGAACTGGAACGTGGTTTCGCTATGCCCATCAACTTTTATCCCATCTTTGAGTCCGCTTTTCGAGCTTCTCGAGGTGAAAGCATTAGCGATCACAGGGACCGGGTAAGCGAAATGTGGGAAACCTTCAACCGGGTTGCATGCGCAAATCCTTACTCATGGGTTCGTAATCCCATGAGCGCAGAAGAAATAAGGAATCCTGGGCCAGCGAACAGACTCGTTGGGTTCCCATACACAAAAGCCATGAACTCGAACTGGGATCTCGACCAGGCAGCTGCGCTGATCGTTTGTTCCGCGGAAACGGCCGAAGCGGTGGGGGTAGCACGAGATCGTTGGCTATTCCCTCAAGCTGGAACTGACGGCTCAGACACAAATTTTGTGTCAAACCGAGCCGACCTTCATTCATCACCCGCTATCAGGGTGGCTGGCAAGAAGGCAATGGAACTAGCTGGGGTCCAACCCGGAGACATTGACCATGTAGATCTGTACAGCTGTTTCCCTTCAGCGGTGCAAATCGCTGCGACAGAAATGGAACTCGGAATCGACCGACAGCTAACCCAAACAGGTGGACTGACGTTCGCGGGTGGCCCACTGAACAACTATGTGACTCATTCCATTGCCACTATGGCCAATGTGTTACGCGAAGACGCTGGAACGGTGGGGTTGTGTTCCGCTAACGGCGGGTACATCACCAAACATGCTTTCGGGCTGTACAGCACCACACCGCCAATTAACGGCTTCCAACATGAGGACTGCCAGAAGGAAATTGACACCTACCCCACCGTGGAACTGGACGCTGACCACGTCGGCGAAGCCACCATTGAGGCTTACACCGTGATGCATGGGGCCGAAGGACCCGAACGAGGTTTGGCCTCTGTTAGGACTCCGAATGGACGTCAATGGGCCGGGACCAGCGACTCGCAACTCATGGAGTCGATGATGAACGAGGAACACGTAGGTAGATCTGTCGAAATTTTGTCCGATTTCACTTTTGAATTGGCCTAAGCCGTAGTCCTACGGCGTCAGTTTGGGTCCACCACTCGCTTAACAGTTCTCTCTAGCCTCAGGCAGGTGAGAGTCGCTTTAATTGAGATGGGTAGTACCAGCTTTCGTCTCACCATCGAAACTGAACGAGAAACTCATCATCGAATCCATCATCTCAATCTCGGCTCTTCCGTAAGCACAAATGGATCTTTCACCGAAAGCGATATCACCAACGCAACCGGTGTGCTCGCGGAGTTCATGACTGCCGCCAGGGTTCATAACTGCCAACGCATAGTGGCAGTGGCAACAGAGTCCTTCAGACTCGCCGCTAATGGCGACGCCGTCGCTACACACCTCGGTCGCGAAGCTGGCTGTGAGGTGAAGGTTCTCTCACCAGACGAAGAGAACAATTTGGTTTGGCAAGCCATGGTGAACCAATTTCACGGCGTCGATTTTTTAGTCGCCGTAGCCATCACCGGCGGAAGTGTCGGCATTACCGTTGGTCCAACCAGTTCCGGGATCCCACTGCACAATTTCAGCTACCCCTTGGGTACCAGTGTCTTGGCTCCTCGAGCTTCCGACAGCGGGTTCGTTGATACCTCAACCCGAGTCCGGCTGGAACAGCACATAGCGGAGAGCCTCAAACCAGTGGGCGTTGTTCTTCGCGACATCAAAGGATGTGAGTTCGTGGTCAGTGGTGGAATGCCACTGGCATTAGCGAAATTAATCCACACTGTGCGACGTTCAGAAGTGCCAGAAACTCTCGACGGCCTAGCAATCGATTGTTCCGACCTGGGTCATCTCATTAAAACCTTCGACGAGTTGTCCTTACCCGCTCGTCTTGCTCTGCCAGGCATAAGTTCCAAGAGAGCCCCGAACATGGCGTTAGGAGCAACGATTCTTCGACAAGTGTTGCGGTCGTTGGATGTGCACGCGGTCGAAGTATCAAACGTGGGCCTCAGGGAAGGCCTTTTGGGCAGGATTTACGCAGACGCCAAAGCTGCCTAACAACGGCAAATAAATTCGGGCTACAGATTCGTTTGTAGAAATATTTAATTCGGGTGCTATCGTTGACCCCGTGAACGGAACGCTACGCGGACTGCTTCTTCTTACTTAGGCGAGGGCTACAACATAAAGGCCCTCGCCCTAACCTCCTGTGCCGCAAGGTCGGGAGGTTCTTCTGCTTTTCGGGGCGGAACTAGGCGAGGAGAACAGATCGAAGCGTGACAATGCACAACTGGAGGAAAGACTCATGGCAGATGTAAAGGGCATAAGCAAACAGCAGCCCAGCCCAATGCCTTTCGGCAAATACATTCATTACCCCTACGCGCCAGCGTTACCGGATCGAACTTGGCCAGACAACGTAACCACCGAAGCTCCTTTGTGGTGCTCAGTGGACCTTCGAGACGGAAATCAAGCGCTCATCGATCCGATGGATGTTCCGCGGAAGAAGCAAATGTTCGANGCGTTGGTTGAAATGGGCTTCAAGGAAATCGAAGTGGGGTTCCCGTCAGCTTCAGCCCCGGATTTCGATTTTTGTCGNATGCTGATCGAAGATGACCTAGTACCTGATGACGTCTGGATTCAGGTACTCACTCAAAGCCGCCCAGAACTCATCGAACGAACCTACGAATCTATTGAAGGTGCCAAGAACGCGATTGTTCACCTATACAACCCCACGTCTACCCTCCAAAGACGAGTTGTATATGGGTTAGACCTCGATGGAATCATCGACATCGCTTTAACCGGTACACGTCAGTGCCGTGAGCTACGGGAAAAGGCGAACGATTCCAACATTCGTTTCGAATACTCACCTGAGTCATTCACCGGCACTGAAATCGACTTCGCAGTTGACATATGCGAGCAGGTGACTGCCGAGTGGGGAGCCACGGCGGAAGATCCAATCATTTTGAATCTCCCTGCCACGGTTGAAATGTCGACCCCGAACCTTTACGGCGATCTCATCGAGTTCTTTCATCGCAACGTATCTAACAGAGAGGCAATTGTTCTTTCGCTTCATCCTCATAACGACAGAGGATGCGGTGTAGCGGCCGCAGAGTTCGGAGTCATGGCTGGAGCTGATCGTGTTGAAGGCACGTTATTTGGCAACGGAGAAAGAACCGGCAATGTCGACATCGTCACATTGGCAATGAATTTGTTCAGTCAAGGCGTAGACCCTGAACTCGACATCAGCCACATCGACAACCTCCGCCGAATCACCGAGTATTGCAATCAACTCCCTGTTCATCCGCGTCACCCCTACGGCGGCGATTTGGTGTACACCGCATTTTCGGGCAGTCATCAAGACGCAATCAAGAAGGGATTTGAAGCGCTATCAGACGATTACGACGTATGGGAAGTGCCGTACCTGCCTATTGACCCTGCCCACGTGGGCCGCACCTATCAGGATGTCATCAGGGTCAACAGCCAATCAGGTAAAGGCGGTGTTGCATATGTCATGAAGAACAACTTCGGACTCGATTTGCCGCGCCGCTTACAGATTGAATTCAGCCAAGTGATCCAGTCGATCACAGATGAGGGTGGAGAAATTCTTCCAGAGACCATTAAGAAGACATTCGATGAGACGTACCTTCACACCACACAGCCGTTCACTTATTTAGGCCACAAAAGCACTTTCGATTCCGAATCCTCGGATTTGTCGACGGTCTCCGCGACACTCAACGTGTCGGGTGAAAAGAAAACGATCAGCGGTGAAGGCAACGGGCCACTTTCGGCGTTCAAAACCGCTCTGGCTACAGAATGCGGCTTAGATCTGACGCTCGTTGACTACCAAGAACATGCTGTTGGAACTGGCGCTGACGCTACTGCTGCGGCCTATGTGGAGATTGAAGCCGCGGATCGACGTGTCTACTGGGGCGTTGGTATGAATCCCAACATAGTGACAGCTAGTTTTCACGCCCTATTGTCCGCAATCAATCGGTCCGAAAGCAGCTAACCGCGCCCCGGAATGACTCAATTTCGATCACAATTGATACGTGGCTCTCTCTAGCTTCGTTAACGGCTCAGTATTTGGAGCCCGATTCGGTGGGGACCCTGCGCGGGTCATCGCCCTCCACGGTTGGGGCCGCACCCATAAGGACTTTGACGTCTG
>PBOM01000060.1 GCA_002724355.1 Actinomycetota bacterium
TCAAGCATCACATAGTTGGAGACGTCGACAACAGAATTGATGGGACGCATCCCCAACAAGGTCAAACGCATTTGCATCCATAGAGGGGACTCTCCAACGTTGACACCTGTTAGCACTCGACCCGTAAATCTCGGGCATAGGTCTCCATCAGTAATTTCGATGCTCGCCAGACCTTGCTCGGAACCTGTTGAAGCTACTGATCGTTCAGGGATTTGAAATGGAACATTTAGACGGGCTGCCAAGTCCCGTGCTACGCCCGCGATTGACATCGCATCCGGACGATTGGGATTGATCTCAAGATCCCATAAGACGTCCCCAACAAGCCCGAGCTCTTGCATTAGCGGGGCCCCGGTCTCAAGATTGTCGGGCAAAATCATGATGCCGTCGTGGTCAGCGCCTAAGCCCAGTTCCGCAGCAGAGCAGCACATGCCGTTAGACATCTCCCCTCGCATTTTTCTCTGCGCGATTTCCATGCCGTCAGGCATAACTGTGCCAATAGTCGCGAACGGGATCAGGTCACCGACCGACATGTTGAATGCTCCGCAGCAAACTTGCATCGGATCGCCGTTGTCTATTTCGACGTCTACAAGCTGAATTCTGTCTGCTTTCGGGTGGGGCCTAAGGTCAGCGACTCGCGCTACTACGACGCCATCAAGCGAGTTGAGGATTTGCATCTCTTCAACCGCCATCCCCAAGTCGCTCATATGGTCTGCCAGTTCGTGAGGGTCCCCTTCAATAGGGGCAAATTCACGTAACCAAGAGAGGAGAACTTTCATTTCGCAACCTCCCTAGAACTGCTTAAGAAATCTGACGTCGTTGGTGTACATGTCTCTTAAGTCTTTGATGCCATAACGCATCAAAGCTAAGCGGTCTATTCCGAAACCAAAGGCGAATCCCGTCCACTCTTCGCTATCAACTCCGCAGTTTGCGAGAACGTTCGGGTGCACCATTCCGCAGCCACCTAGCTCAATCCATCCGGTTCGTTGGCAGGTCTGGCATCCTGCTCCTTCGCAGATCACGCAGGTGATGTCGAACTCTGCGCTCGGTTCGGTAAATGGGAAGTAGGAAGGTCGCAAGCGACTACTTATGGCTCCTCCGAAGTAAGCAGCGGTGAACTCATTTAATGTTCCTGCTAAGTCGGACAAACTGATGCCTCGGTCTACGACGAGTCCTTCTATCTGATGGAACACCGGCATGTGACTGGCATCGGCGGTATCTCGCCGAAACACACGCCCTGGACAAACTGTGTAGATCGGTGGAGCAGTTGATTCCATGACTCGGACCTGCACCGGTGAAGTGTGAGTGCGAAGCAAGATGTTTGTTGCTTCTCCCCCTTCGCCATCACCTATCTCGGTGCGTTCACCAAGATCCAAATAGAGCGTGTCGAACATTGACCTCGCAGGGTGCGCAGCTGGAAGGTTTAAGGCCTCGAAGTTGTACCAGTCTGTCTCTGCTTGTGGTCCTTCGGAGACTGTGAATCCCATTCCGACGAAGACATCTTCGAGACGTTCCATGGTTTGCGTTACCAAGTGCAGATGACCACGCGCTGGCTCTTGTAGTGATTCGGTGAGATCGAGTCGTTCTGCTTCCAATTGCACTCGACGATTCGCCGACTCAAACGTGTCTCTAGCCGATGCGTGTGCTTCGCGGACGGCCTCTTGCGCTTGGTTCAGAGCTTGCCCAACAGTTGCTCGTTCTTCTGCGTCAACTTCGGCCATCAGACGTTTGAGACCGCCTAGTGTCGACTTCTTTCCAAAAAGCATCGGCTCTATAGCTTTCAAGCTTTCCAGGTCGTCTGTTTTTTCAATCTCGCTAATCGCAGCGGCCTGTGCTTCAGCTATTTGCTCGTAGACACTCACACTCTGAAGGATACGGCCAGTGGGGCGGCTACCCGAAGTCAATAACGCAATGAGTTGCCATTGGTAATTTCATTAGCGCATGCGGTACATGATCAATCCGGCTGCAACTGCAACATTTAATGATTCAACGAAGGGTCCCATGGGCACGCTGACAAAAGCACTGGCCCTACTCGCTACCACTTCCGATAAGCCGTGAGCTTCGCTTCCCATAACGAGCGCCATGTGTTCTGAGAGCGGTAGTGCATCAAGTTCCGTGTCGCCTTTTGAGTCGGTGGCGACGACAAAGTGGCCCGCGTCACGCAGCGCATCAAGGCCAGATACAAGATCAAAGTTTCGAAGAGACTGCAATGCGAACGACGTACCAGCGCTAGCTCGAATCGCTTTCGAGCTCCACAGGTCCGCTGTTCCTTTGGAAGTGGCAATAGCGTCGAATCCGGCCGCGACGGCCGTGCGAGCAATAGCCCCCAAATTGCCTGGGTCTTGGACAGCGTCGATTACCACTACACGTCGACACTGTGCCAGGGAATCAACATCTGCTTCGTTGATGGTCGCCACTGCAAGTATCCCTTGCGGGGATCCGCTGTCCGCGATTCGATCCAATACTTCTTTCTCAACCTCGAAGCACGACGCATCCGATCCTTCGAAGCCCTCAACAATGCTTAGTTGGTCTGAGCAGTAGAAGATGTCTTGGAGATCAGCGCCAATCTCTATCGCTGTGGTTATGGCACGCGGGCCTTCAATAACCGCTTGGTGTTCGCTGTCTCGAAAACGGCGATCGCTGACCAGGCGCCTGAGACGCTTAAGTCGGGGTGATTGGGAGGAAAGAGTCAGCTTGCTTGCCGGGCCGACTCAGCTTTTTCGACTAGCTTGCTAAACGCTTCAGGATCGTTAACGGCCATCTCAGACAATATTTTGCGGTCGACCTGAACTCCAGCGGCATTGAGACCATTTACAAGCTTGCTGTAGCTAGTTCCGTTCTGTCGGGCCGCTGCATTAATTCTCTGAATCCACAGTCTCCGAAATTCACCTTTACGGGCTCGACGGTCCCTGAACGCGTAGTTACCGCTGTGCATAACTTGCTCGTTGGCCGCTCTATATGAACGACTCTTATTGCCGTAATAGCCCTTGGCTTGTTGCAAGGTCGCTTTCCGGCTCTTTCTGCCTGCTACAGAACGCTTTACTCGTGCCACTTGACGTCTCCTCTAAGAATCGTTTCTACTTGCCCAACATCTTGTTGATGCGTGGCAGATCGGCTTTGCTGATTTCACCTTCGAGCGCCAAACGGCGCTTCCTTTTAGCGGACTTCTTTTCGAGGATGTGGTTTCTGCCCTGCTTGCGCCGGACAAGTTTGCCGGAACCACTGGTTTTGAACCTCTTTTTGGCTCCACTGTGTGTCTTCATTTTGGGCATAACGTTTCCTTATCGGAGGGTTCGAGAGTTCTGTTTTTCAGATATCGGGGCGTCGCCCCGCTCCCTAGGGGTTTGGATCTTCTTCGTTTTGCTTTCGGCGTTGTTTCGCTGTCTTATCGGGACTCAGGACCATGGTCATGTTGCGGCCGTCTAACTTGGGAAATTGGTCTACCTTTCCGACTGTTTCCACCTTCTCAGCAACTCGTTCAAGAATTTCTCGGCCCAATTCTGGATGGAAGACTTCTCTTCCTCGGAACATGATGGTGATTTTGACTTTGTGACCATCTGAGAGGAACTTCTCTACTTTGGTCGTCTTGGTGTCAAAATCTCCTTGGCCAATCTTCGGCCGATATTTCATTTCCTTTAGGGAAACGGAACTTGCCTTCTTTCTTGACTCCTTCGCCCGTTGAGATGTCTCATACTTAAATTTGCCGTAGTCCATGATCCGACATACCGGAGGATTGGCGTCTGGTGCCACCTCCACCAAGTCGAGATCTAGTTCTTGGGCAATGTTCAGTGCTTCTGGCAAGGGTTTGATACCGATTTGTTCCCCGTCTGGGGCTACTAGTCGGACCTCCCGCACTCGAATCTCTTCATTGATCCGAGCGTCGCCTTCATCTGGGCGTGCTATGGCCTTACTCGCTTAACCAAGGACATTCTCCTAGTCCGTTGATGGCGCCTCCCGCTAAANAACGAAAGGCGGACACATTTGGTGTCCGCCTCACATATCGGNGTCTGCCAACAGCCGAAACTGTTTGCCGAACCGACAGGGACCACATCGCACCTCTCGGTGGACCGGTGGGGGCGAAACCCCTCTTGTATCTGTTGTTGAGGGCGTAGGGTAGCAGGGTAAAGACAAATTCCGAACTAGCAGTAGCCATCTTTGGTTGCTGCGCCAGTACGAAAGAGGGCACGTGAGCAGCTTTTGGACTCCGTCTGGAGAGCATGAAGTTCCCAATGAAGACAACGGGGGCGGGGCCTTCGATCCTCAGGTCTCAGGAGTGGGAGACCCCGAAATAGACCCTGAGACTGCCGCAGCAATGGAGCAGCAGCTCCGAGAAGCTCAAGAGCAGTTACTTTCTGTGCCAGCTGGCCAGATCGTAGCTAACCACGTGATCGGCCTGTTCGAGTTAGCGGCTCTCCACCTTCGGGTTGATCCTCCGAATCTGGATGAGGCCCGACTCCCAATTGACGCTATGGGCATCTTGGTTGAACAACTTGGCGATCAGCTACCCGAACATCAAACCTTGGCCGCAGCGCTGCATCAAATCCGACTTGCGTTTGTCGAAGTGCAAAATCAGACACCTGATGACGAAACTTGATGTGCTCTTGTTCTANGGAACAATCTTCGAGATAGGCAACTCGATCACATCGGTGGCTCCCAACTCGAGGAGTTGAGGAATCAAAACGTTGATGTCGCTTTTGTTAACAACTGTCTCTACTGCGAAACCTCCCCCATCCCACAATTCGTTAACAGTTGGTGCCTTCATTGACGGAAGCACACTAATCACTGCATCGAGTTCTGAAGCTCCGACATTTAACTTCATGAGCACTCGNCCTCGGGCATCCAATACTCCGTCCAACANTGTTTTGATCTGCTCCATCGCTTTGCGTTTGTCGGGATCTTCATAAGAGTCGTTGTTGGCAAATATTTCGGTGTAGCTCGTCAAGATCTCATCGATGATTTTGAGACCGGCGGCCTTTAAAGCACTTCCCGTCTCAGTTAAGTCGACAACCGCGTCCACGATCTCAGGTGCCTTTGCTTCGGTCGCCCCGTAACTGAGTTGCACGTCAGCCTCGACGCCTGCTGCATCAAAGTGGCGCTTGGTCAACTCGGGGTATTCACTCGAAACCCTCACTCCTTGCGGTAAATCTTTGATGCTTTCATATTCGCTGTCAGCTGGAACCGCTACGACAATCTTCACCGGCTTGGCCGTAACTTTCGAGTACTTGAGTTCACCAAGCGAGGTGACATCGCTACCGGTCTCTTCGATCCAGTCTCGACCAGCGATCCCAACATCGAACAAACCATTGGCGACGTATACCGGGATTTCTTGTGGTCGCAGAATGCGTACTTCGGCGATCCTTGGGTCATCTATCGTCGCTCGGTAGTCAACGTCACTGCTTCGACGAACAGTAAGGTCGGCCTCTTCGAACAACTGAAAGGTTGCCTTTTCTAGAGAACCCTTCGGTAACACAAGTTTCAGCATGGTGTTGACGGTACCGGTCCAGGTAAGTGAATCAGCAGTTAATTTCTTGATTCGCCAGTAACGCTCGTCGCTAAAGCCGGTAGCTATCTCAAAATGTTCAATCGACCGATAAGTCGTCGAGACCTTCGATCATGTGTCCGAGCCGCGCATTTTTGGTTCGTAGGTAGTCCAAATTTTCCGAAGTAGCACCGGTGTTGGTAGCAACCCGCTCAACAATTTCTAGTCCGTAACCTTCAAGGCCACCGATCTTCTTGGGGTTGTTAGTCATGAGACGCATCTTTGTGACTCCGAGCTCTACAAGTATTTGAGCTCCAATGCCATATTCTCGGCTNTCGATCGGCAGACCCAATTCGAGATTGGCGTCGACTGTGTCTCGCCCTGCGTCTTGAAGGTGATACGCAGCCATTTTGTGGCCAATACCGATACCTCGGCCCTCGTGGCCACGCAGGTAAACCAGCACACCGGCTCCGGATTCAGCTATNGCGTCGAGAGCCGAGTGAAGCTGGCTTCCGCAATCGCAACGCATGGATGCGAGGATGTCTCCCGTTAAGCATTCGCTGTGAACGCGAACCAAGACGGGTTCCTCTGCCCCCATAATTTGACCAAACACCAAAGCTAGGTGTTCAGTTTCGTCGAAGTCTCGGAAAACGTGGGCCGTGAAGTCTCCGTATACGGTTGGAATCCGCGCTTGGGATACGGGGTCAACGAGACGTTCGTTGGCTCTCCGATAACGAATCAAATCTGCTATTGAAATCAGCAACAGATCGTGTTCTTCACAGAATTCTACGAGGTCCGGTAAGCGAGACATGGTGCCGTCCTCGTTTACGACTTCGGCTAGAACTCCCGCAGGTTCGCACCCAGCTAACCGCGCTAAGTCAACCGCTGCCTCCGTGTGACCGGCGCGTTTTAGAACGCCACCTGGTCGGTATCGAAGAGGTAGGACGTGACCGGGACGAACAAAATCATGTGGTTCACTACTTGGAGACGCCAACAAATTCAGTGTTCTTGAGCGGTCCCCCGCTGAGATCCCAGTGGTGGTTCCTTCGGCTGCGTCCACAGTGATGGTGTAAGCAGTTCTCATCGGTTCGGTGTTGATAGCCACCATCAGGGGAAGGGCTAGTGCATCAAGTCGTTCACCGGTCATCGGCGCGCACAACACACCTGACGTGTAACGAACGAAGAATGCGATGCTTTCCGGCGTGGCGTGTTCCGCCGCCATGATCAGGTCGCCTTCGTTTTCGCGATCTTCATCATCGACCACTACGACGATTTCGCCACGCCCAATAGCTTCGATGGCGTCCTCCACCGCAGCCAGCGGTGAATCAGGATCTCCAGATTTTTGATTCCTTGATTTTGGTTTGGGCATCGCTCTGAACCTCTTCGGAGCCTTTATGAGTCGTTTTCAATGTGGGGGGCTAGGAGCCGTTCGACATACTTGGCAATTACATCTACTTCTATGTTTACGCTATCGCCCTCGACATAGGTTCCGAGGGTAGTTACTTCGAGGGTATGGGGAATCAAAGCTACTGAAAACGCCTGCGCCTTGGTGTTGAAACAAGTCAAACTCACTCCATCCACGGTCACAGATCCCTTTTCCACAAAGTAACGCTCTAGATTTTCCGGGATTTCTATTCTTAAATCCGGTCCGGGTTCGAGAACAGTTCCGACGCCATCAACGTGACCTTGAACCATATGCCCACCTAAACGATCGCTGGACCTGACGGCGCGCTCAAGATTTACAGGGTCGCCGGGCTGCAAGCGACCCAAGGAAGTTCGGCTAAGTGTCTCGGATACTACGTCCGCTTCCCACCAGCCGTCCCCAAGAGCGACGACTGTCAGACAGCAGCCATTTACCGATATAGAGTCATCGATTTTTGTTTCCTGGGTNACTGTCTGAGCCGCGAAACGGTANCGATCACCGTCGTTGTTGACGAAAGACCCAAGCTCTTCGATCAATCCGGTAAACATCAATCTCCTTCTATTGGTCGAAGCTCAACACGAATGTCAGTTCCTATGCTGCGAATGTCGCGAATGTGTCCGCGCCATAGATCCGCCATTGTCGCAGAACCCGGACCTTCAAACACTGGTCGCCCATCGTCGCCGCCCATCAATGCAGGCGCAACGTAAAAGATGTACTCGTTCACCAAACCCTCGGCATGGAATTGGGATGCCACACTCGCCCCTCCTTCGACAAGTAGATCAACGACGCCTCGATCGCTGAGATCAGGGAGAAGGGCANTCAGNTGTCCCTCCACTTCCCAGCAAGGATGCACAGCTGACTTGGGAGGAGCTTTGCCCAAGACGATTCGTTGGGGATCAGAACCCGATACTAGGCGGGTTGTCAGTGATGGATCGTCGGCTCGCACAGTTCCGGCGCCGACCAATATTGCGTCACATCTTGCTCGCAGAGAGTGCACATCGCGCCGGGCCTCTTCGCTGGTGATCCATTCTGATGAACCGTCAGGGGCCGCGATTCTTCCGTCGAGAGTGAGAGCAACCTTGAGTACTACCCACGGCATTCCAGTCGTTCGCTGATACAGGTACGGTTCTAGTTGCGCCTCAACCAATTCTCGTTGGACTCCTGAGACAACCTCGAGACCGGCGTCGCGGAGCGCCTGCAGTCCCTTACCAGAAACTTTCTGGTCGGGGTCTTCAACGCCGACCAGTACGCGGCTGAAACCCGCTTCAACTATGTGATCTACGCATGGAGAAGTTCTTCCCTCATGACAGCAAGGTTCAAGAGTTGTGGCTAGCGTCGCTCCCCTAGTCGTTTCACCAGCGAGATCAATAGCGATCCGTTCTGCGTGAAGACCCCCNGGCGGCTGAGTGGCCCCGTCGTATATCTGGCCGTCAGAGCCGAGCACTACGGCTCCCACCCAAGGGTTAGGAGCTGTCGTGCCTCTAACAGCCGCTGCGTTTTCTATAGCCCTATTCATGAGATGGGCGTCGGAAGGAGGGTTGGAGGTATTCACCGTTAATGCAGCCGTTCGCCGTGAAGTAAACGTAAGGCATGGGGCAAGACGTCAGCGACCGCTTCATAACATTCGACACACCCCGCGGTTGAGCCCGGGGTATTGATGATGATGGACCCTCCTACGATCCCAGCGACGCCTCGAGATAGCCGACCCAACGGATTTATTAGTCGCATGGCTTCAGCGATTCCGGGTGCTTCTCTTTCTATTACTAGTCGGGTTCCTTCTGGAGTTAAGTCTCGTTCTGTGAACCCTGTTCCACCTGTGGTGACGATTAACCCATGAAAGTTATTTGTAAGACCAGTAAGAGCTTCAGCAACGTTTTGCACCCCGTCTGCTACGACCTTGTGTTCAACGACTTCATAGTTGTGGGAGCTGAGGGTCGCTACTAGGGCTTCGCCGCTTCGGTCCTCCCTAACTCCTTCAACCACTCCATCGGATACGGTCAAAACTTTGGCCAGTAAGGATTCATCGTGCTCACTAGAGGTGTGTGCGTGGTGTCCAGATTCGCCGCTTTTTTCATCTGAGGCCATATCCGGAGGCTACCGCTCTGACTTGTGAAGCATCGGACCGTATTGGGGAACTAAGTTTTAGGTATGAGTTACGCCAAAGACCGCACATATTTGGATGCCGACAGTCATCTGATGGAATTACCGGACTTTCTTACCGCTCACGCGGATCCAACGATTCGCGATCGAATTCCCAAGATTGATTTCGATGCTGGAGCGCGAAGCAGCGATTCTTGGGAAGAAGCAGCGAAGACCGGGGCTCACTCAGCTGAAACAGTTGCCGAATTGGTTGCTCTCGGAGATGGCCTTATCGCCGGCCCGAAGGGCTATTACGCGCTGGGCGCCTTCAACAAAGAAGAACGTCGAATGGCGTTAGATCTCCTTGGTTTCGACCAACAATTTGTGTTCTCAACCTTTAGCGCGCCCATTGCGTTTGACCCTAAAGCCGACCTGGACATCCGTTACGGCGCAACGCGAGCTCATAACCGAGCAATGGCCGAATTCTGTTCTGATGACCCGCGTCTCATCGGAGTTGCTTTGCTTCCGCTGGATGAACCGGAAAACTCTATGGAGGAACTCGAGTTTGCAATATCTGAAGGCCTAGAAGCCGTGTGGGTGCCCCATAGACCTGCGGGCGGTGGTTCACCCGGACACAATGATCTTGACCCCTTATGGGCACGTTTAGCTGAGGCGGGAATCCCGTTTCTGCTGCACGTGGGCGGCAATCCGCTACAAATCAAACCCGACTGGATGAATACAGGTCGACCGATTCCGACAGATTGGATCGGCGGCGGCGAAAACGTTCGGGGTAAAGACATGATCGCCCTTCACCATGCTGCAGAGACCTTTGTTGGTGCGTTGGTCTTGGACGGCGTCTTACAGCGACATCCTGACTTACGCGGTGGTGTTATCGAACTTGGGGCAGGCTGGGTGCCGGCTCTCCTGCGACGTTTAGATTTGATCGCTCAAATCTGGAAACGATCAGAACCCGACTTGGAGGCGCTCAAGACGGCGCCGTCAGAGTTGATCTCTCAGCAAATGGCCTTCACCCCGTATCCCTTTGAAGATGTCGGAGCCATGATTCGCGAATCGAACCCCGATTTGTATCTTTTCTCGTCTGATTACCCTCATATCGAAGGTGGACGAAATCCGCTGGGTCGCTTCGAAACTTCACTTGAAGGTATGAGTGACGACGTGCAAAACAAGTTTTATTCACAGAACATGGCCACCCTGTTGGGATCGTGACCACCGCCATCGGACCCGATCGAAACACCTGGTCTTCGGGTTTCGAAAGGAAGGTCTAGTGAAAGACGTCAACTTTGACGCTCAAACCATCCGAGTAACCCTTCACATTCTGGCGGTCTGCGTTTGGGTTGGTGGGCAGATCGTCGTAGGGGCAATTGTTCCTGCACTCAGACGGGTGAACCCTGATGCCGTGAGTCATGTTGCAAGGGCGTTCGGACGGATCGGCTGGCCGTTTTTTGGGCTNGCCGTCTTCACCGGCATATGGAACATGGTGTCTCTGCCAGGAACNAGCGCAAGCTGGAATGCGCTACTGGGCATCAAAATGCTCTTGGTGGCAATTTCCGGTGCAGGAGCTTGGCTTCACCAGACCACTACCAGAGTTTCTGTTAGAGGAGCGAGCGCTGGCCTAGCTCTTCTTGCTTCACTGGCTGCCCTCGTAATGGGGGTCATGCTGTCTGGCTAGTCAGCGTTCGGGCGCCTCTGAGTCGCATCAGATCTAACAGCNATCTAGTCTCGGCGTGTGACTTATACCTGTTTTAACGTTGAAACCAGAGACGGCATCGCCCACATCCGCATGATCAGGCCAGAACGCGCCAATTCTATGATTCCCGAATTTTGGGACGAGCTACCACAGATNGTTAACCAACTTTCTGAGGGCGGCGACGCCAGGGCAATTGTTCTCTCAGCGGAGGGACGACACTTTTGTTCCGGTATGGATCTCAGTGTTTTTGCTGGCAACAACGATGTGGCTGTCCAAGACAACACAAAGCACATAAGCCGTCAGCGAGCAAGTTTCCGCACTACCGCGTTGCAGTTACAGCGAACATTTAGCTGCCTCGAAGAGAGTCGACTGCCCGTCTTGTCAGCAATACAGGGAGCCTGCATTGGCGGTGGCATAGACATGGTGTCTGCAACAGATCTTCGCTATGCGACGAAGGACGCCTTCTTCTCCATTCATGAAATCAACATCGGCATGACCGCTGACGTAGGCACCCTGCAAAGAATGCCGAAACTAGTACCAGAGGGAGTGGTTCGCGAGTTGGCCTACACAGGTCGCAATATGTCCGCCTCGGAAGCCAAAGAACGCGGTTTCGTCAACGAAATTTACGAAGACCAGGATGCTATGGACGATGCGGTTCTCGAAATCGCCAAAGAAATAGCATCGAAAAGTCCAATGGCTATCTGGGGCACCAAACAGACCTTGAACTACGGGCGTGACCACTCCGTAGCTGACGGTTTGGAATACATCGCCACTTGGAATGCAGCGATGTTCGACCCAGATGACATGGCCGAGGCATTTATGGCTCAGACAGAGAACCGTGAAGCCGACTTCCCAGATCATCGCCCCACCCGAAAAGGAATTTAAAGCCGTCATGGAACAACTCTGGCAACTAAGCGCAACTGAGCTAGCGAACGGAATACGGGACAAGGACTTTTCAGCGAGGGAGGTAGTTGATTCGGTTCTTGATCGAGTCGCCGCAAAAAACCCGGAGCTGAATGCCATCACCGTTGAGTTCCCCGAGGAAGCNGTGGCTNCGGCCGACGCTGCAGATGCGGCCATCGCGGCGGGAGAAACGCTAGGACCGTTGCATGGCGTGCCAGTGACCATCAAAGAAAACATTGACGTTGCTGGTCAGGCGACACCCAATGGTGTTCCCGCTTTTGAAGGCTTGGTCGCGTCTGAGGATGCTCCTTTGGTGAAGAACCTCCGAGACGCCGGAGCAATCGTCATCGGTCGAACGAACGTCCCAGAGTTTTCAATGCGAGGGACCACTGTAAACCCGTTGCGCGGCCGGACTTTTAACCCCTGGGATGTCGACGCAAGCCCAGGGGGCTCCTCAGGCGGGGGTGGATCTGCCGCCGCTGCGGGCTTCGGACCTCTCCATCACGGAAATGACATTGGGGGCTCACTGCGATTTCCGGCACTTGCTAATGGGATCACCACCGTCAAACCAACCAATAATCGGATCCCTGTATACAACTCCACTGCCGCAGCAGAACGCGGTCCCCTATCCCAAGTCATGTCGGTTCAAGGCATCATGACTCGAGATGCCCGAGATCTCGCCCTGGCCACGGAAGTGATGATTCGCCCAGATCCAAGAGACCCTCTTTGCCCACCAATTCCTTGGCGTGGCAGTCAGTTAGATAATCCAATAACCATTGCGGTGACTAAAGATCCATGTGGTTACGCCATTCATGAAGGAATCCTGGACCTAATTGACCAAGCCGCGGAAGCGTTACGTGATGCCGGCTACCACGTAGTTGAAGTCTCCACTCCGTCAGTTGAAGAGCCATTCAAAGACTGGTTCCGAACGCTCATCACCGAAATGGATGTAGCTCTTTGGCCCCTGATTGTCGAACATGGCAGCGACGAAATAAAGACGACCTTTGATTACTTCTTCCAGATGGGAGAAGTGCTTGAGTTAGACAGCTTCATTCGCGATTTCGGCGAACGAACAAGAATGATGCGAGAGTGGAACCTTTTCTTAGACGAATACCCTCTAGTCCTCACTCCGATCTACATGAATCGACTGTATGACTGGGACTACGACCTGCAAAGTTTCGAAGCATGTAAGGATTTCCTCGAGGCTTCTACATACTCAATGGCCTTCAACTATTTGGGTTTGCCAGCGGGCGTCATCGGTACAGGANTAGTTGAGGATCGGCCCGCCGCAGTGCAAATCGTCGGCCAAAGATACAGAGAAGATTTGATCTGTGATGCTCTTGAGGCTTTGCAGCAGCGCTGCGGCCGGCTCACCGATCAACTCTGGGCAAGGGAAGAACTCTGAGCAGTTGACTCTGCATCTGCTCGCGGATCCAAGCTAACGTTTTTCTATGACGTCTCTGCGACTTGTTCCACTCGAGTGTGGTTGGTTATCAACTGCAGCTTCGTCTGTGGTCGCTGGGCTAGATGGGAACGTGGAGTTGCCCATACCTAGTTGGTTGGTTATTCATCCCAGCGGCCAGACTGTGTTGTTTGACACNGGACTGCACCATGAACTGGTAGACGGNGTTGGTGCCAGATATCCGTTGATGGCTCGCCAATTCGAGTCCCGCTTTGCTTCTGAAGACAAGGTGTCTGAACGCCTTCAACAGGTTGATATCGACCCTTCGGAAGTCACCAACATCGTCTTCAGTCATCTGCATTTCGATCATTGCGGTGGTACGTCTTTGGTGCCTAACGCTCGGATCATTGTGCAAGAGGCGGAGTGGAAGTCAGCGCATCATCCCAAATTGATTGAATATGAGGTCTACAACCCTGCTGACTTCGAGATGGGTCATGATGTGTTGAAAGTCGACGGCAAACACGACGTTTTCGGGGACGGTTCGGTGGTCTGCATTCCAACTCCTGGACACACGGCTGGGCACCAATCGCTTCGAGTGAATTTAGAGAGCGGTCCCGTCATCTTGACGGGTGACTGTGTTTATTGGGAGCAGGTGCTGGAAGAAATGCTGCTTCCGCCTTTTGGGTTTGACCACGACATGCAGTTGGATTCGATGCGGATGCTCAAACAGCTAAGAGACGAACATGGTTGTCGACTTCTCTACGGTCACGACGAGTCTCAATGGGCCAGTCTCAGTCAGTCTTCTGCGGGCATAACTTGATCAGATTGCAAACTCGTCCATAGTTGTTTCGGCATGCGGTACAAGACGTGACGGCTCAAATCACTGTCAGAATCAAACATCGGATGACAAAAGTCGTCGTCCGGGTTGCGAGTCATTCCAAGCAGCTCCATCACAGCTATAGAGCGAACATTCAAAACTGATGCGAAGGAAAGCACTTCGTCAATATCTAGTTCATTGAAGCTATAGTCCAAAATCCGGTGCGCCGCTTCACTTGCATAGCCCATTCCCCAATAATCGCGACTCAAACGCCAACCGATGTCTATACACGGCATGAACGGTGAATTCCATTGAGGAACAGACAACCCTGCGCAACCGATAAATGGTCCCCCGGTTTGATNCTCAGAGCGAAGCTCTATAGCCCAAAACCCGAAGTTTCGTTCTTCCAGACCTAGCTGCATCATTTCTGCATACAGATCACTCTGATCCGCACTTAGACGCGAAGGGAAATACCTCATGACTTCAGGATCGGAGTTCATCAACGCAAAAGGGCGTTGATCTTCGTGAGTCCAATGACGCAAGATCAAACGAGGAGACCGAAGCTGTGGCGCCGGCATAGTGCTACTGATTCAAACGATAAAACCGACGAGCGCTTCCAGAGAACAGCTCACTTCGTTCTGCACTACTCCAACCAGCTTCGTCCGCGATCCGCTGGAAGGCATTAAATAGAACCGCGTAAGAACAGCCTTGTTTGTCAACAGGGAAATTGCTCTCAAACATGCACCGGTCGGGACCAAATGTGTCAACACAATGCCGAATGTCCTCATTCCATAGCTCGGCGACGTGTTCGGAGCTTGGAGCTTCGGGTAGACGATTTAATCCCACTCCGTAAATACTCATTCCTATTCCGCCCACCTTGACCATCACCTGCTCGTGTTCGGCGAGTGCCTCAAGAGCTGGCCTGAGAGTGGCTCGAACTTCTTCGCGAGCTCCAACGTAAGGGCCAATTCCAAGCGGCCCACCTAAGTGGTCTAGGACCACGGGCGTATCCGGCACAGCTTTTACGAGATCCACTAACTCTTCGACTTGAGGGTGAAACATCCACGCGTCGAAACTGAAACCCATTTGTCCGAGTTTGGCGAACCCGGCGCGAAAATCTGCATGGCTCAACAAGCCTGGAGGCGGTTTGGTGTGTGACTCGCGGATCTGGTCACTGGCGTCCCATGCGTTCGCGTGGCGAATACCTCGAAATCGGCCACCACCGGCCGCTTCTTGGGCGGCNAGAACTTCTTCAACCGCTTCACCTCTAGTTAAATCGGCAAACCCTACGATGCCAGCGATCTCTGCGCCATCAGTTTGCGTCGACAACTCAGCTTGCTGTCGAACGAACTCGATTTCTCCGACAGGCCGAAGGTGTTCAGGTCCGTCGTCTTTGTACTCGGCGCTGCACTCAACAAACACTGTTTGTACGACGTTATGACTAGAGCCCGTATCTAGATGCAGTTCCGGCAACAGATAAGTCCCAGTCGGAAAGTCCCACAGGTGGTGATGTGGGTCGACTATTTCTTCGGAGGGATCGATCGCTTCTTCGATCGTGCTCGCTAGCCACTCAGATTTATCCATAGCGGTACTTTCTAGACAGACATCAGGAACACTGGAGACGCTAGCNAACCTTTACCAAGGCCGTCCCCAAGTTTCCCAATCGAACGGTTCAATGCCATCTTCGGTGAGCTTCCAGATCGAGGCTTCGACNTCACCATCGACGATGTCAAGAAAGCCTACGGTGCCCAGTTGAACTGAAAGGTTGTGCGGGAAAGTGGGCGACCCAGGGTTGACACATAGAACTCCGTCGATAGTGGTGATGTGTTCAACGTGAGTGTCGCCGTATACGACGACATCAAGGGTCGTCACGTCAAAGTGCCTATCGATCGCATCTAAGACCCCGTAGGTGGGCAGCTCGGGGATAGGCATGTGGTGAGTTAATCCAACGGTCAAATGTTCGAAAGTGTGCACCCACGATGAGGCCAACAGCGGGTGGTCCGGTTGAATTTCGCGACCTGATGAACCATCGTCTCCATTTCCTCGCGCTGCCCAGGTGGGCGCGATCTGATGAAGTTTTTCGATGACGGAGATCTCGTAAATGTCTCCGGCATGCAGAATCGCTTCGCAGCCTTCGAACGCTTCATACACCTGTGGCCAAAGTTCAGGGCCGGCCTCGGGAATGTGGGTATCAGAAACTAGGCCAATTCGCATGAAACACCCTTCACTGTCGCCGCCTCCACTGGAAAACTGCCATGCCGTCAGTTCCATGGTCATGAGGCAGAACAAGTCCTCCTTGATGATGTTGTCGCCATGGCGCTTGGGTCACGGGGATAATTTCAGCTTTGTGCTGCCTTGCGTCGAATTCAAGCGGAACTTCAACGGTCTCTTCTCGCGTAACAGTGCAAACGCTATACGTAAGCACTCCCCCAGGGCGCAGTAGGCGAAACGCCTCATCCAACAATGTCGCCTGAATGCCCACTAACCGCTCNATTGCTTCCTCAGAAATTTGCCAGCGGGCATCGCTTCGGCGACCTAAGGCGCCCAGACCGCTGCATGGAGCATCAACCAAGACAGCATCCGCGCAGCCATCACGAAACGGTGCCTCGCCGCCATCCCCCACCACTACTTGAGTATCTGGCCGATATTTCTGGACTACCTCTTGTAGCACTCTGGCGCGAGCAGGGTCGACTTCGTTAGCAAATACCGGGGACCAGTGCGCACCAAGCGCCGTAGTTTTCCCACCAGGCGCCGCACAAAGGTCAACCAGTTGCCCCCCGTTGCCACCTGCAGCATCAATGACTTCACCTACCCATTGTGAGGCTTGACCTTGGACATAACCATCGGCTCTAGGGTCTGGCCGTTCAGGTGTGTTCATCGCTATTAGAGATTCGCGGCCCGCCTCGCCCCAGCCNTCCACATACAGATTCCAGATCCAATCTGGGTAGCTAAATTGAATAGCTTCACTCGGCCATACGGCATCGTTTTGAGCGACCTTCCTCAGGACCGCATTAACTAGACCGCGTGCTCGTCTGGGCGCTACCTCGACCGTATCGTTGACGGCTGCGTGAGGTGGNGTCCCGAGGTGCAGGAGCTGGTGCACACCCATTCGCAGTGCCGAGCGAACATCTTCATCTAATTTTCGCTCTATGAACGGCTCCAACGCGTGATCCACAGCCCGGCGCATGCGAGTCGTTCCTTGAACCAGCTCAGTAACAAAGGCCCTATCTCTAGGGCTTAGGGCCGCCCCCTCTGTAGATAGCGCTGTTGCGAGGGCGTTGTTGGCTCGCGCTCCCTCACCGATTTCGTTTAATACCTGGGCGGCTAACTGTCGACTGGTTATTGACCTCACGTGCCCAAATACGTTTCGTCTCCGAGGCGAGCGCCATTGATCCAGTCCACGGCATCTAACCGGGACTTTCCTTCTGGTTGCACGACTAAGAGCTGCAGGGAGTCTCTGCCTGTGCCGACTACGTCTTTGATTAGTTTTCCTGCTCGGCTTTCGCCTTCAACAACTTTTACTCGGTGCACCTTTAGCGGAGATGAGTTAATCGTCGTCCAAGCACCACCCACTCGAATCACCCGACTCAATTCATACGCTGACAGTGTCCAATCAAGCTCAAGGTCTGATCTAAACAATTTTTTGGCGATAGTCGCATTGCCTTCTTGAGGCTGAGGGTCGCGTAATCCATCTTGCAAGGCAGCTACTAGTTCTTCAGCTCCTAAAACTGCTAGTTCTTCTGTCAGTTCAGATGCTGTGACCTCATCATCGATTAAAAGCTCTCGTTTTCTGTAGATAGGCCCCGTGTCTAGTTCCGNCTCAAGGCCCATAATGCAGACTCCGGTAGTTTGGTCGCCCGCAAGAATTGCACGTTCAACTGGTGCGGCTCCCCGCCAGCGAGGAAGTAAGGAGAAGTGGACGTTCACCATCGGCAACTTCATTAAGAACTCGCTACCGATTAGTCGGCCGTAGGCAACAACAANGCCACAATCGGCATTTACAGACAAAGCGTCGGAAATCTGATCTGTTACTGGTATTCCGAGATCCAGCGCTGCTTTTTTTACAGGGGTGGGGGAAGGTGCTGCTCTTCGCGTTCGACGGCGATCAGGCATCGAGACCACCAAAGGAATTTCAAATCCTGCCTCAACCAACCTCTGTAGCGAAGGTACTGCGGCGTCCGGACTGCCGAAATAAATGAGAGAACGTGGGTGTTCGGGTGGGGCAGGCAGAGCGGTGCTCACGGCAGTGCAATGTCGGCTCTAGTTGTGAAATCTGAGTGCTGTGAACTTTGNATGTTACGCCACTGACGGAGTGCCGCTTTGCGCTCATCGCGTTCTAAGTGGTCAAGAAGAAGCACCCCGTCTAGATGGTCCAGCTCGTGTTGAAACAATCGCGCNAAGAGCTCGTCGGCTTCTATAGAAACTTCGTTGCCCTCTAGGTCGCGTCCAACTAGATGGACCTCTTTCGGGCGAATAATTTCAAAAGATAAGCCCGGGACTGACAAACAACCTTCTTGGAAGCTCCATTCACCGTCGGAATCAACGATTTCNGGGTTAACTAAAGTTTCTGGACCTTCCCCGATGTCGTATACGAATAGTCGTTTCTGAATTCCTACTTGAGGNGCTGCCAGCCCGATTCCCTCAGCCTGATACATCGCTGGGACCATATCTTCGACCATCTTCGCGATACGACCGTCAATATCTTCAATTGACGCAGCAGTTTGGCGGAGAACTGGGTCTCCCATCAGACGTATCTGGTAACTCATAACGTTTCCTAGGTTAGCGGCGTTCGACACTCAGGCTCTAAGCGGGTTGATTTCAATACGGAGCCTGCCCGAAGGTCGATCTACATTTTTCAAATGGTCCACTAGCTCTTGTCGATCATCAGAACGGATCCGCCATCTATTTTCGTTGGCAGGCCTTATCTCTAAGCCTTCCGGACTACCTAAACGTTGAATGAACTGATCAGCCGAAGCTCCTGAAATTATCGCCCAATGCGCTTCAGGAGGCTGTCGAAGCGCCCTACGGACCTCTAACTCGCTTCGCGCCAGCGACCCAGGGTCCGCGTTAACCGCCGCCTGGAGCACCGGGTGTTGCGGAATCCGCGTTTGAATCACAACACGGCCACCTTTTTCGCGTCTACCCACNAAACGAGCAGCTTGGATCAGTAGCGACATCGCTTCTTCACCTGCTCTATAACGCGGAGCTAAGAGTTCCTGATCAAAGTCCAAGAACGCTACCGTGTCGGCACTTTCAACTCGATGCAGTACTGCTTCAGTGCCAACGTATAAGTCTGCTTTTTCTGGCAAAGATTCAGTAGCCGCTGTGACNTCAACAACCGGTCGGCGAGAAAGACGTTCTAATTCTTGAGCGACACCAGTTACACCCAACTTGACTCGTCGAAATTTTGTGGATGAACACTCCGAGCACACTGCGGGTCGCTCATCGCCGTCAACCGGATGGACAAGACGATCTCCTTCTAGTCCCAACGGTTTACCGGTCTGTTCTGATCGGGCTAACTCNCCGCATTGAGCGCAATAGGCAAACCGGGCTCGCCCCTTTCGATTCAGCACGCATACAACTCGACGACCCATAGTTAATGTCCGAGATAGATGCTGCGAACACCACGAACCTGCAGAGGGTGCTTCATCTCGAAGGTCAACCAGGTCAAATATGGGCCACCCTGCTCGCTCAGCAGCTCTGTCTGCTGTCAACAACGGAGCTCCGCAGGTCAATGCCTCCAGCGAAGGTGCTGGAGACGCAATTACCCACCGAGCTCCATCCCGTTTAGCTCGCTCTAGAGCCACGTCACGAGCATGCCATGTGGGAGCTGCCTCCGATTGGTACGCCTGGTCTTGTTCATCGAGCACCAAGACTGCGTCTAACTCCGTTATGGGTGCCCAAGCGGCCGATCGCGTGCCTANGGTTGTTCTCCCACCTGCAGAAATTCGCCAGTCTCGAGGATGCAGNGCTACATCAACTCCNGCTCGCTTCATAGCTAGGGCCAGATGTTGTGCTCTCGCCAGAGTCGGGACGAGTATTAGCGCCCGTCCCTGAGATGCAGCAGCGATCGCTAGCGAGAAGTCATCACTCGTCGGAGGCGTTCGTACCACCGCTCCCCCTCGCCTGAACGCCTCCGCAGCTAAGTTATTTGGCGCTGTGGCAGGAGCAGGACGACTAGAACTTGGAGTTATAGACGGAACAATTCGACTGTGGGTCGCTGTGCGTAAGAAGTGCACTCGGCTACCTAGCCACTGCTGACTCGCCCACTTAGCTAATTCAACAAGGTCCGCCGAGGGTCCGACACCGCTAACTTTCTTTACCTCNCTGAGAGTNACCCCTTCGGGAGGAGTGACATCNAGNTCCGTAATCCATCCCTTCACTCTTCGNCCTCTGAGATCGATACGCACNAANGTTCCGACGCAAATGGGAACGTTNGGAGAAGCCTCAACCACNCCGTCTGGTAGCAGATAGTCGAATTCCTTATCGACAGCTGGTTCGTCAGGAAGAACCCGAACTATTCGTGACACACGCCCATTGTGCTTGACGGGTGAGACTTCAACGAATCAAGTAGGAATTTTATAGACCGAGCGCCGAACGGAGTTCATCAACCCGGTCGGTTCGTTCCCACGTAAACATTTCGTCAGATGCATCGCGACCGAAATGACCGTACGACGCCGTGGGTTGAAAGATCGGCCGTCGAAGATCTAGGTCCCTTAGAATCGCTGCCGGCCTCAGATCGAATACTTCGTTGATTGCCGAATTAATGCGTTCGGGGTCAACATTCTCGGTCCCAAAGGTTTCAACCAGCACCGATACTGGGCGCGCGACCCCAATTGCATACGCAACTTGGACTTCGCACCGGTCTGCGGCGCCAGCTGCCACGAGGTTCTTGGCTACCCAGCGCGTCGCGTAAGCCGCCGAACGGTCCACCTTTGATGGGTCTTTCCCTGAGAAAGCGCCCCCACCGTGTCTTGCGTAACCGCCATAGGTATCTACAATAATTTTTCGACCCGTAAGACCACAATCGCCTACCGGACCGCCAACCACAAAGTTCCCTGTCGGATTTACGAAGACTTCAAAGTCATCGTCAGCAAATTCCGCAGGTATGGCTGGCCGTATAACGTGCTCTACCAAGTCAGGCTTGATCATTCCGTCTCTATCGATACCCGGGTTGTGCTGACTTGACACCAGAACTGTTTTTAGCCGAATGGGCTTTCCGTCTTCGTATTCAAAAGAGACCTGTGTTTTCCCATCTGGCCTCAGATAGGGAACTTGGCCGGATTTCCGGGCTTCAGTTAATTGTTCAGCCATCCGATGGGCTACATGGATTGGAAGCGGCATCAAANCATCNGTTTCCCGGCAAGCGAAACCGAACATCATGCCTTGATCTCCGGCCCCTTGGCGATCGAGTTCATCTTCTTCGCCAGCTTTGCCGCTTCTCACTTCCTCTGAGTCGTTGACTCCTTGAGCAATGTCTGGTGATTGCTCGTCGAGACTTACCATCACTCCACAAGTNCTCCCGTTGAAGTCCAACGAATCTCGGTCATACCCAATGTCGTTGATTGTCTCTCGGACTACCGAGGCGATGTCCACGAATCCACTTGTAGTGATCTCTCCCGCCACTACTACCAAGCCGGTGGTGACCATGGTTTCGCAGGCCACCCGACTATTTGGGTCTTGTCTGAGCATGGCATCGAGGATGGCGTCAGATATCTGATCCGCCATCTTGTCGGGATGCCCTTCTGTCACCGACTCTGAGGTGAAAGTCCATCGACTCACGCCATCTCTCCTGATCATCCGATTGACTCATCCAAGGCTAGGCCAAAGAGCGTCGTTACACGTAGCTCAAGCTATTTGGCGAGCATTTGGGTCACGGTATCTAACACTTCGTCGGCTATTTGCCGCTTGGANCGGAGGGTGACGTGCCTTTGCTCTCCGCTAGCTTCCAGGATCGTCACTTCGTTAGTTTCATGACCAAATCCAACTTCTGGGGCTGACACATCATTGGCGACGATGATGTCAACATTCTTTCTNTGCAGTTTCCCCTGTGCGTGCGAAATCAGCTCTTCAGTCTCCGCCGCAAATCCGACAATTACTTGATCCCGTCGTTTCGCTGCACCCAACGCGCTCAGAATATCCTCGGTTTGTTCCAGCACAAGCTGGGGCGGTCCTGCGTCTTTTTTGATCTTTGCGTTCGAAACGTCGGTAGGCCGGAAGTCCGCAACAGCTGCGGCCATCACAATCACGTCAGCATCAACTCGTTGAAANACNGCTTCGCTCATCTGTTNTGCTGATTCAACGGGAACGACTTCAATTCCAGCNGAACACGCTAAGTCGACTGTCGATATGAGGGTGACATGAGCTCCTCGAGCTAAGGCAGCTTCGGCCAGAGCGTAACCCTGCTTACCAGTAGATCGATTACCCACATAACGAACTGGGTCTATCGACTCGCGAGTCCCACCCGCTGTAACAACGACTCTTTTCCCGTATAAATCGCCACCACTTAACGCGCTCTTTATCTTTTCGAAAATAGTCTCGGGGTCAGCTAGGCGACCCGCTCCTGCATCCCCACCAGCTAATTTGCCTTCTTCAGCGGGCACCACAATCACGCCTCTATCAGCCAAGGTTTTGAGGTTGTCCTGAATAGCGGGGTGTTCCCACATCTCGGTGTGCATCGCAGGGCATACAACTACCGGAGCTCGTGTAGCGACCAAAGTAGCTGTAAGTAAGTCATCGGAAATTCCACTTGCGTAGCTTCCAATGCAACGCGCCGTTGCTGGGGCTACAACAATGAGGTCCGCTGTCTGACCTAGCGTCGTGTGCGGGATCGGATCCACGTCGTCAAAAACTGAGGTTCGAACCGGTTCCGAGGCTAAGGCATCAAAAGTCGCTCGGCCGACAAACTTTTGTGCACTTTCCGTCATAACTGGAACGACGTGCGCGCCTGCATCAACGAGCATTCGACAAAGCAAAACTGCCTTGTAGGCGGCTATCCCCCCGGTTACCCCCAGGACGATGCGGCGACCCGCCAGCATCGGCGAATACCTACTCTTCGTCAGGCACAGCCTCAAGAGCGGCTGCAGCCGCTGCTGCGTCAGCCTCTGCTTGCGCCAGCGCCTCAGCTTCTAAGCGAGCTCTTTCTTCAGGGTCAAACCGCTCGTAGCCAATTTTGTCTGCTTGGATTTCCTCAAACGCCATGGATAAAGATTTGCGTGCGGTGCTGGTGACTTGTGGAGGAACTTCGCTTCCTCCACCTTCACCTAAACCAAGATCATAGGAGATCAATTGGCGTGCTCTTTTAGCGGCAAGGCTCACCAAAGTAAATTTCGAGTCGACCTTTTCAAGCAACGCTTCAAGGCCAGGGCTGATCATGGTGTCTTGTTCATCAGACATCTGCGTTACCTCAACAAAAATTGAACGACTACGACCGGGTGTCCATGCTATCAGCGGCTCATTGGCTCCAACGAGCCTTCAAAACATAAGCCTCTATTTCTTCATCCTTTGTTCTCGCACAGCGGCAACAATCGACTCGATTTCCGCTACTGCTGTCTGAAGTTCCTCATTCAGCACCACTGCGTCGGCCAAGCTGCGGCCGGTTTGCTCTTCTACCTCTGCAGCATCCAGTCGCTGCTGTATGTGATTTTCNCTGTCGCCTCTAGATCTCATTCGACGTTCTTGTTCGCGTCGATCAGGTGGGATAACCAAGACAACGACTGCGTCCGGTTGCCGTTCTCTCACCGCGACTGCTCCCTGGACATCTATTTCAAGTAACAAATCTTTCCCGGTTGGTACGTCGGGAGTAGGAGTTCCGTATCGATAGTCAAAGAACGTCGCCCATTCATAAAAGCCATCATCCGCTACGCGTTCGGTGAATTCATCTTCGGTTACATACACATAGGCGTCTTCGGGCTCATTTGGTCTACGGGGCCGCGTTGTCCACGACCGACTCAAATGAAGGCTGGCATCTCGTTGCACCAACTGTGTTACCAGGGTGCCCTTCCCCGCTCCTCCAGCGCCGCATATAACGAAGACAATTGGGGTTGNATCTTCAGTCACGACACTCAATTCCTTANCGCGGGTCAGACANNCTCAACTTGCGAAAAACGCAACNAGTTGGNCGCGTTGATTTTCTCCAAGCCCTTTCAGCCTACGGCTTTCNGCAATACCCACTTCTGCCATGAGTCGCCGCGCTTTTACTTTTCCTATTTTCGGCATGGACTCTAATGCGGTAAGTGTCTTCATCTTGCCAACTAATTCATCGTTGTCCGCTAGATGGAGTAGTTCATCAAACGAAACCAGCCCCATCTTGAGTTGATCCTTTGTCTCCGCTCGCACCCGACGCGCTGCAGCGGCTTTCTCAAGAGCGGCTTCACGTTGTTGTGGCGAGAGACTCGGCGGGTTTGGCATGGCCGAGCAGTCTAACGGAGCAAATGAAGCTGTGGCTCCCCTTACTAGATCGCCTCTCCTACTTCAGTAGCTATGGCGTCCGCTGCGCTCTCTGGATCATCAGCGGATGTAACCGCCCTTCCAATTACCAAAATGCCTGCTCCCTGTTGGATCGCTGTTGCAGGGGTTGCTGGGCGCCCTTGGTCGTGGCTCGCAACGCCAGCGGGTCGAATACCTGGTACGACCGCGAGAAGTTCCGGCGCGACTCTAGCTACTTCAAAAAGATCATCGGCTGCACAAATGACTCCCCCACAGTCAGCCTCTAGGGCAGAGGTAAGCCTTTGCTCTAGAACTGCGCTGGGGGCATCAGATTCTGAGGTCAACACCGTCACTGCAAGCACCATGGGAGCTGGCAATCCGGCGGCCGCAGCACCTTCATTTAGCCCATGAACAGCTGCAGAGAGCATGTCTACACCGCCCGATGCGTGAACCGTGACGTATGAAACTCCGAGGCTCCCTAAAACTCTTGCCGCCTTGCCCACTGTTGTCGGAATGTCATGCAATTTCAGATCAAGGAACACTTCGTATCCCTGATCAACGAAAGCGCCCACCGCTTCAGGTCCGGACGCTGAGAAAAGCTCAAGTCCGATTTTGGCGACAGAAAACCACGGCGACATTCTGCGCCCCAAACGGCCGGCCTCTACGAGGTCGTCTACGTCCAAGGCCAGAGCTAGACGGGAGCGTATGTCGTCTGAGATATCAGGTGATTTCATGAGCTGCTCCAATCAAAGAGGTGACCGAACTTATGCGACGCTTACGACACCATCGCTCTAGATTCCGGAGAATTTGCCGAGACGCTCTCGGATTGGCGAAGTGAGCTGAACCGACCTGAACGGCTGAAGCGCCTGCTGCCAAGAATTCGACCACATGTTCCCCTTTGGCTATCCCCCCTACCCCAACAATTGGGATAGGTCCCAAGTTTTCATAGACGTCGTATACCGCTCTGAGTGCTACCGGGCGGATGGGTGGGCCNGATAGTCCTCCGCCGCCATTTCCAAGAACAGGGCGCTGCGTTTCTGGATTTATCACCATGCCAAACACAGTGTTGGTGAGGGTGAGGGCCTCAGCGCCCGCATCCATTGCAGCCCTCGCTATGCAAACAATGTCTGTAACGTTGGGACTCAACTTGGCCCAGGTAGGCAAACCTGAAACTAGGGAAGCTCTAATCGCCGCTTCGCAGGAGTCTGGGGCGTGGGAGAACATATCCCCTCGGTCTTCGATATTGGGGCAACTGACATTGACCTCAACTGCCGCGATCCCTTCAACTCCTTGTAACCGTTTAGCAGCTTCAGCATATTCAGCGACTGTCCTGCCCCAAATACTGACCACAACTCGTNCGTTCAGAGCACGCAATGCTGGAAGGTCTTCTTGCAGCCAGCTGTCGATTCCAGGATTTTGGAGTCCTACTGAATTAATCATTCCCGAAGAGGCACCGTGCACTCGAGGACTCGGATTACCTGCCCATGGGTCAACTGAAAGCGACTTCACCACAACTGCACCCAGCTCGGATAGATCAAAATATGCTGCTAACTCAGCGCCATGGCCCGCTGTACCAGACGCTGTCATCACTGGGTTTGGAAGTGTCACCGAGCCGATCTGTACTGATGTGTCGCTTATGCTCACTGTTTTGATTCCTCATACCCGAGGAACTCCTGGAGGGGCTTCACTGTGAGGGGGTTCGACATCCACTCCCTCATCCCAACCGCTGCGGCTCGAGCTGCTGCAACCGTNGTNAAGCAAGGAATTTTGTGTGCTGTTGATGCGAATCTGATTCGGTAGCCGTCACTTCTCGGNCCTCGTCCTCGGGGNGTGTTGACCACCAGTTTCACTTGGCCAGCGCCNATGAGTTCAACTGCGTCCACTCCAGCGCTAATTTCTCGGCCTTCCTCGCTTAGTTTTGCGACGACTGTCTGGACTTGAACTCCGTTGTCCTCCAAAAACTTCGCAGTNCCTTCGGTCGCGGCGATTTCAAAACCNAGTTCCACAAAGCCTCTGGCTGCCTCCAGGCCCTGATCTTTGTCTCTGTCGGCCAAGGAAAAGAAAATAGTTCCGCTGAGAGGTAAGCCTTCACCGGCCGCTATTTGGCTTTTAGCGAACGCCAGACCAAAGGTGACATCTATCCCCATTACTTCACCAGTGGACCTCATCTCTGGGCCTAGAACGGTGTCAACGTCAGGGAATCGTTGAAACGGAAGTACCGCTTCCTTTACTGCAACATGACCGTCACGGATGGCCTCGGGCAGGGCACCGCAAGAACGCAACTCTTCGAGTGTTTCGCCTGCCATCACACGAGCCGCAACCTTGGCTAGCTGCACTCCTGTTGCCTTGGCTACGAAAGGTACGGTTCTCGACGCGCGGGGATTGGCTTCAATGACGAAAACTTGGCCCTGTTTAACTGCGAACTGGACATTCAAAAGTCCGACGACTCCTAGGCGTTCCGCCAGGCGTTTCGTGTATTCAACTATTACTTCCTGGGTTTCCGAAGACAGATTGGGTGGAGGGATAGCGCATGCGCTGTCCCCGGAGTGCACGCCTGCTTCCTCAACGTGTTCGAGGATGCCTCCGAGCAGAAATTCTCCCGTGTGATCTCTGATGGAGTCGACATCTACTTCAGTGGCATCTTCTAAGAAGCGGTCGACAAGAACGGGTCGATCAGCAGAAAGGCCGCCCTCACGCCCTAATCCACCGAAGGCTGCCAGGTCGTCCATGGCCTCTCTCAATTCGTCAACGTCGTAGACGATTGTCATTGCTCTGCCTCCCAACACATAGCTCGGTCGCACAAGAGCCGGGAATCCGATTCGGTCACAAATAACGGAAGCTTGTTCGAATGTCACAGCGGTTCCGCCAGGCGGTTGGGGTATTTCTAGTTGAGCGCAGAGCGAATTCCAGCGCTCGCGGTCTTCCGCAAGATCAATTGAATCTGGCGAGGTTCCGCACACAAGACTGTCCGGCAGCCCTGATGCGAGTTTGAGTGGGGTTTGACCTCCCAAACTGACGATAATTCCAACGGGGTCTTCGGCATCAATGATGTTCATCACGTCTTCTAGCGTCAACGGTTCAAAGTAAAGCCGGTCAGAGGTGTCGTAGTCGGTAGACACAGTCTCTGGGTTGCAGTTGACCATGATGGTTTCATAGCCCGCCTCTTCGAGGGCGAAGCTTGCGTGTACACAGCAATAATCAAATTCGATACCTTGACCAATCCGATTTGGACCCGAGCCAAGGATCATCATTCGCGGCCGCTGTCCGGCTCGTATCTCGTCCTCATCTTCGTAGGTCGAATAGTGGTAGGGGGTTATTGCATCGAATTCTGCTGCACATGTGTCGACGGTTTTAAAGGTTGCCGCAACTCCCTGAGCAAGTCTCGCTGATCGGATATCGCTCTCATCGACTTGCATCAAGTACGCGAGTTGCGCGTCAGAGAAACCTAGCTGCTTGGCTCGTCGCCACCCGCGACGACTTAAAGACGAGCAGTCTGCTTTTTCAAGGTGGAGTCGCTCTTCGATAATGGCCTGCATCTGATCAAGAAACCATGGATCGATGTGACACGCGCCGTTGATCTCCTCGATCATGACGTCACGTCGCATGAGTTCCGCTATTTGGAAGAGCCTTTCAGGAGTCGGGACCGAGATCTGTGAAAGCAATTCGCTGGTTTCTTGCTCTAAATATTGTTTCTCACCTGGGTCGGCGTTAAGGCCCATACGACCTTGTTCCAGGGAACGAATACCCTTTTGGAGACTCTCTGGGAAAGTACGCCCGATAGACATTGCCTCTCCCACGGATTGCATTTGCGGTCCGAGCACTCCGGACGCTCCCGGAAGTTTTTCGAACGCCCAGCGAGGAATTTTGGTGACGACGTAATCAATTGTTGGTTCAAAGCTGGCTGGGGTTTTCTCAGTAATGTCGTTGGTAATTTCATCGAGTCGGTAGCCAACAGCTAGGCGCGCAGCAATCTTGGCGATCGGAAATCCCGTGGCCTTGGAAGCCAGAGCTGAGCTCCGACTCACCCGCGGGTTCATTTCGATAACGACTTGTTCTCCTGTTTCAGGATGAACAGCAAATTGAACGTTGGAACCGCCGGTTTCGACTCCAACTCGGCGTATGCAAGCAAACGCTGAATTTCGCATCTCCTGATATTCGACATCAGACAGCGTTTGAGCGGGTGCGACTGTTATTGAATCACCTGTATGGACTCCCATCGCATCAACGTTCTCGATCGAACAGATCACTACGCAGTTATCGGCGTGGTCTCTCATGACCTCCAGTTCAAATTCTTTCCAGCCTTTGATCGATTGCTCTATCAAGATCTCAGAAATGGGGCTCGCCTCTAAGCCAAGCGCTGCGACGCGCTCAAATTCTTCGGGTGTGTGAGCAAAAGCTGTTCCTTTACCACCGAGGATGTAGGCGGGGCGGATGATGACGGGAAGCCCGATCTCTTCTATCACCGTCATGGCTTCGTCCATGTTGTGTGCTATTCCCGACTGGGCACACTGCAAACCAATTTCTTCCATTGCCCGCCGAAAAAGATCCCTGTCCTCGGCAGTTGCGATCGCCTCACCGCTCGCTCCAATCATTTCAACGCCGTATTGTTCGAGAACCCCTGACTCAACCAGCTCTGTTGCGAGATTA
>PBOM01000061.1 GCA_002724355.1 Actinomycetota bacterium
GAAGTACGCGTCACTTGAACGAGTAATCGCTGATGACAGATCTACGATTCCGAGGGGCGCTTTGTCTGCGTTGTAGAAAGTGCAACGACCTGTGCATCCGTATTTATCTGGGATTTGGAAGTAGCCGACGTCATAGAACGCTGCCCGGGGTGAAATGAGTCTGGCCTCTAGGCCGGCGAGAGCGGTGATGAGCTTGAACACTGACCCTGGAGAGTAGAGACCTTGCACGGCTCTGTTGTTGAGCGCTCCTGGCGCATAGGGGTTTTCGAACACTGATTGGTACTCGAGTGTTGTGATTCCGCCAACCAGCCAATTCGGGTCGTAGGTGGGGTGTGATGCCATGGCTAAGACATCGCCGTTACGGAGGTCCATGACAACGGCGGCCCCACCAATCGCGGGATAGAAGAAGCCGCTATCGTCGCTGACTGTTTTTCGTGCTGCTATGAGCCCTTGTCGCAGATACGACTCTGTCGCGGCCTGGAGATCTGCGTCTATGGACAGGTAAATATCTGAGCCAGGGGTTGGCGCTGTTTGGCTGAGAATTCGATGTACGCGTCCGGTGCTGTCCACTTCGAGTTCGGTGCGCCCAGGTTGGCCATGAAGATCTGCTTCGAAGATTTGTTCAATGCCTGATTTACCTACCCGTTCGGATGGCAGGTAACCCAGTTGCAGTAGTCGATCTTCTTGACCTTGCGACATAGCTCCTACATATCCGACGACATGGGCACCTATTTCGTTTTGTGGGTAGACGCGACTCATCTCCCATTTCGCTTCCACGCCTGGGAGCGACAGCTCTGACACGCGGAGCAGGCCGTATTCGTCTAGCCCTGTGGCGACAACTTTCGCTGCTAGTGGGTGAGTTCGTTGGTCGTCTAGTCGTGATTTGAGCGTTGAAATCGGTACTTCGATGAGGGCAGACAGTTGCTCTAGAACAAAGTCAATTTGGCCAGGCGCGTAACGTGATTGGTTGACTGTTACTACGCCACTTCGGATGTTGTCAGCGAGGACAACGCCGTGGCGATCCAGGATTCGTCCACGGGTTGGCTCGGTTATGACTATCTCGACGTAGTTTGCTCGAGCTTTTTCGGTTAATTCGTCAGCGGTTAGTACCTGTAGGTACCAGGCTCGAGTAAATAGGGCAGCGAAGAGGCCGACAATAAGGACCCCTAAAAACGCTAGGCGCCGGTTCAGCTGCTCATTCATTGATCTGTACTGACGGCAGGGGGAAGGCCCACCGCACAAGCGGGTCGCTCAATGCGGTAATCGGGAGTGATGCTGCGGCGGTAACGAGCGCTATGGCGCCTAGTTCTCGGCGTGTGACGTACTCGAGACCAATGAGTGCTCCGATGCACGCGAAGACCGTCGTTGTTGTAGCTGCGAGAAGGGCAGTTGTTAAGGCTCGGGTGGGCATGTTTCGCTCTACGATTTGAGAGGAAATGGTGCCTGCTGCGTATCCAGCCAAGGAGAACGTGAGCGCAGTCATTCCGAACGGTGTGTGGATTACTAGATCGATTGCAATACCAACGAGAAATCCGGTCAGGGCCCCATTGGGTGCGCTAAGTCGGAGGGAGACGAGTAAGACTGCTATCAGGGGTAAGTCGATTATGTATCCGGCCACCCTGAAATGAGGTATCACCGCTATTTGAATGAGCAGCACTGTGAAGAGGATCGCTGCGAGACGCGAGATGGCCCGGCTATCCAGGTTCATTGTCTTGGCTCTTGCAGAGTCGTGGTGGGATTATCGTCTTGTGGTACTCGGTCGACGATGACAGGTTCAGGGGCTTCTGGGTAGAACAGGAGCACTTGAACCCAGCGCAGTCTGTCGAGATCAGCTGCTGGGTACACCGTGATGCGTTGCGTTCCCTGCACTGCGTTAGGTACTACGTCAACGACTGTGCCGATCAGTAGCCCTTCTGGAAAGGTGCTGCCCTGAAAGCCACTCGTGACGACTGTCTCGCCCGGAATGACGACGGTGTCTAACTCGATAAAGCTGACCTCAAGGTCTTGGTTTTGTCCTCGCCCTGACGCGATCCCGTCGTCGCCAGATCGAACCATCCGCACGCCGACATCGAAGTTGGGGTCGGTCAATAGTTCGACCTGTGAGCGTGTTACTGAAACGGCGGAGATTCTTCCAATTACACCCGCGCCTGTTTCTACGGGCATGCCTATTTCAATGCCATCGCGTGACCCTTTGTCCAACTCTAAAGTTCGCTGATAATTCGAAATCGGGGCATCTATGACTCGAGCCGTGCGACGTCCGACTTGGGCGGCTCGGTCTCTGGCTCCGAGTAGTGAAAGTAATGCTTTTCTTTCGCGTTCGATTTCTCCAACTTCGAGCACTGAGCTTTGAAGCTCAGCTATTTTTGCTCGCAATAAGGCGTTTCTAGCTTCGAGGTCGTCGTAACTGGTGACCGCTTCCCAAGCTCCCCCTATGGGCTCAAATATGCTCGAAGACGCTGAACGTAAGGGCCCTAGGACGTCGAGCACTGCGCCACGTGCGGTGTCTATGGCTCCACCTTCGCTTCGCATATCGATGGTGATGAGTACTACGGAAGTAACTATGAGTAACGCTAGGCGGAGCCGCGAGGTGCGGTTTTTCCGAAAATTCGAACGACGAAACATGGTNGGCTCCAGNTAGTACTGGTTNCCTGANGAGAAGAGCACACCTCTNAGCACTTCNAACTCTTCAAGNGCCTGACCGGAGCCTCTCGCNACTGCATANAGCGGATCTGCNGCAATGCGAATNGGCATTCCAGTTTCGTTTGCCAAGCGNTGATCTAGGCCTCTAAGGAGNGCTCCTCCCCCGGCGAGCATGATGCCTTGNTCCATGATGTCNGCNGCAAGNTCGGGCGGTGTNTGGTCAAGNGTNAATTTGACNGCGTCGANTATTGANCTNATGNCTTCTTCNAGTGCTTCCCTCATNTCGACACTGCTNACGGTGACTGTTTTNGGCAGTCCGGTAACAAGGTCTCTGCCTCGAATCTCAGCGTACATTTCGTCCGGTAAGGGCCAGGCGGAACCCAGTGCAACCTTGACTTCTTCTGCGGTGCTTTCGCCTAGAGCTACGCTGTATTCCTTTTTTACGTATTGGGTGATCGCATCGTCGAGAACATCTCCACCTACTCGAGCTGACTGGCTTGCAACGAGGCCTCCAAGAGAAATGACGGCTACTTCAGTAGTGCCGCCTCCAATGTCGACGATCATGCTTCCGTGAGGGGACTGAATGGGGAGCCCTGCGCCGATAGCTGCGGCCATTGGTTCCTCAATGATGAACGCTGGTTTCCGTGCCCCTGCATATTCAGCTGCCTCTTGCACTGCTCGTTGTTCGACGCCGGTGATACCTGAGGGCACGCAGATAACCATTCTGGGCTTAGCCCATCGACTTCCTGATATTTGGTCGATGAAATAACGCAGCATCTTTTCGCAAACGTCGAAGTCTGCTATCACGCCATCTTTGAGAGGTCGTATCACTTGGATATGGGCTGGAGTTCGTCCGGCCATACGTTTGGCTTGATGCCCGACTGCTAGCGGTGTGCCGTCTGTGACGTCGATTGCGACCACTGAAGGTTCGTCGAGCACTATGCCTCGTCCGCGTACGTAAACGAGGGTGTTGGCTGTTCCTAGATCTACGGCGATGTCTCTGCCGCTGAAACCTCTTACCCGCTTCGAGCTTTTCATTTCAGCCGTTCCTACCGCGCCGCGACACGACTCATCTGGTTCTCAGATAAGACGATGCTTCGGACTGNNGGTCGGCGGGTCATCGTTCCTNTTCAGACTCCCGGGAAGAAGATGTTTATTTCTCGTTCAGCGGACTCGTCGGAGTCTGACCCATGAACCAGGTTCTCGGTTACTACGAGACCGTAATCTCCGCGAATTGTGCCTGGCGCTGCGGTCGCCGGGTTGGTGCTACCCATTAGGTTCCGGACGATCGCGTAGACGTCATCGCCGGCGTTATCGGGTCCCTCAACGATCATCAGCATTGCTGGTGATCGGGTAATAAATGTGATGAGGTCTTCAAAGAACGGTTTTCCTTGGTGTTCTTCATAGTGAGTTTCAGCGGTAGCGCGGTCTATCGAACGAAGTTCCGCTCGNCTGAGGCGCAGGCCTTTTCGTTCGAAACGAGCGATGATTTCGCCTACTAGGCCTCGCTCAACGGCGTCGGGCTTGCAAATGACGAAGGTACGTGGCACTTCTTCTCCTACAACACGTCAGAGTCAACGAACTTAAGGCTACCGCGAGGTGTCCAGGAGTTGACCTCGGGCCTCGGACGCCACGTAGAGAGATCCAGTGATCAGGATGGTTCCGTCGTCACCTGCGATCTTCACTGCTCGATCTATTGCTTCAGGGACTGTGGGCGATACGTCAACGTGGGCGCCGGCACCTTGTAACGCTTCGCCGAGCTCATCGGCTGGGATTGCGCGTGGCCAATCTGCTGCAGTTGCGATGACTCTTGAGAACTGATGGCCTCTGAGTGCGTCGAAGAATTCAATTGGGTCTCGGGGTTTGTTCGCGCCGATCACTAATACGGGTTGTTGGTTAGTTGCGAAGTCTTCGAAGAGGGTTTCAGCTACGACTGAAGCTGCGGGCGGGTTGTGGGCTCCGTCGACAATGATCATTGGTTGCCGTTGAANTATTTCGAACCTCGCAGGTAACTCAAGATGGTGGAAAGCTTCGGAGATCACTTCTGTGTCTAACTGGCGACCGAAGAAGGCTTCTGCCGCTGCGACAGCTGTTGCAGCGTTGTGGGCTTGGTAGGTGCCGTTGACGGGGAGGAAAACGTCCTTATGGCGACCGAAGGGGGTGATGAAATCAACGAGTCGACCTCCGACGGCTAGCCGATNTTCAANCACGTCGAAATGTTGGTGACGATGCCAGGTATCTCGTTGTTGCTTACTNCCGATAATTTCGGCTAGCTCTTGAGAAGTTTCGCCGTTGATGACATGCGATTGGTTGGAGATAATTCCTGATTTCTCTTCGGCGACGTCTATGAGCGTGGGTCCGATGATCTCCATGTGGTCTGGGCCGATATTGGTAATGACTGCTACTTCGGCGTCAATGACATTGGTTGCGTCCCATTTGCCGCCCATGCCGACTTCGATGACGTTGACGTCCACTGCGCTGGCAGCAAACCAGTTGTAGGCGGCTGCGCACATCACTTCGAAGTAGCTTGGGCGTTCCCCTGTCGCTTCGATAACCCATGGCTCCACTTCGGCTATTTCTGAGAGTGCTCGGGTGAAGGAGGCATCGTCGANGGCTTGGTTGGCGATCATGATTCTGTCGTTAACAGTCTCAATGTGGGGTGAGGTGTAGCTGCCAACGTCTAGCCCGGTGGCGGCGATGAGTCCTACCAGCATTCGCGAGGTGCTGCCTTTGCCATTGGTCCCAGTGATGTGTATCGCTGGGATCTCGCGTTGGGGGTTGCCAAGCATTTCCATCAGGGCATTCATCCGGTGAAGGGAGGGGGGTTCGGTTGCCGGTCCNCCTAAATGCTGTTCTAGGTTGTAATGATCTTGCAGCCACAAGGTTGCTTCTGCGTACGTGGTGAGCTGTTGTGGCAGCTGATTGTTTGAAGTTGGTTTGAGACGGTGTCTTGTCCGTCTAGGAGGCCTGGCGCTCGCCACCGCTGTCATCCCTGCGTGGCACCAGGGTCGGGTTTACCTTCTCGAGAACGACATCGCTGTCGATGATGCACCGAGCGATATCTTCGCGACTGGGTACTTCGTACATAACTCCTAGGAGAACTTCTTCGAGAATTGCTCGCAATCCGCGTGCGCCGGTGTTACGCAGGATCGCCTGATCAACAACGGCGCTGATTGCTTCGTCGGTGAACTCGAGTTCCACTCCATCAAGTTCGAACATGCGTTGGTATTGCTTGACTAGTNCATTTCGGGGTTCAAGAAGAATGCTGGTGAGAGCAGCGTGGTCAAGTTCGTCGACCACTCCGACTACCGGAAGGCGCCCAATGAATTCTGGAATGAGTCCGTATTTTTGGAGGTCTTCGGGNAGTACTTGCGGGAGCAGGTCAAGGTTTGCCCGGTCGCTNACTGACTTCACATCTGCNCCGAAGCCAACGGCTCGTTGTCCTATTCGGTCGGCGATGACCCGTTCGAGTCCATCGAATGCTCCACCGCAAATGAAGAGAATGTTGCTGGTGTCGATTTGTAGGAACTCTTGATGGGGGTGTTTCCGGCCGCCTTGGGGTGGTACTGAGGCTTGGGNTCCTTCAAGAATTTTGAGCAGCGCTTGTTGGACACCTTCGCCCGATACGTCTCTGGTAATCGAGGGGTTTTCTGCTTTGCGTGCCACTTTGTCGATCTCATCGATGTAGATGATGCCGGTTTCGGCTCTCTTGACGTCGTAATCGGCGGCTTGGATGAGCTTGAGTAAAATATTTTCGACGTCTTCGCCTACATATCCTGCTTCGGTCAATGCTGTTGCGTCGGCGATCGCAAAGGGCACATTGAGCATTCGAGCAAGGGTTTGGGCCATCATCGTTTTGCCGCAGCCGGTTGGTCCGATCAACATGATGTTGGATTTGGCGATTTCTACATCAGATTCGAGGCTTTGGCCGAATTGGACTCGCTTGTAGTGGTTGTATACAGCGACGGACAGGATTTTTTTGGTGCGTTCTTGCCCGATTATGTATTCGTTGAGGAAGTCGAAGATCTCTGAGGGTTTAGGGACCTCATCGAAGTCCACTTCTGTGTTGTCTGCGAGTTCTTCTTCGATTATTTCGTTACATAAATCGATGCATTCGTCACAGATGTAGACACCTGGGCCGGCGATGAGTTTTTTGACTTGTTTCTGAGATTTTCCGCAGAAAGAGCATTTGAGTAGCTCTCCGCCTTCTCCGAATTTCGCCACGTTGCCGATACCTCGTTCTGGTTATCCAAACGGTTTGGTTGATAGCCGTTTGCNAAGGATGGCACAGTCCAGTCGAAGCGGGGGGACGTTCCAACGGGAAAGCTGTGTTACCTCGTGCANTTGATTTGTTTTGGGGTAAGAGTTGAGAGTACCGACTGATNNTCTNTCTGAACAGTGGAATTGTNAGGCAGCGCGGATCGGGCCGTCTTCGGCAACCTCTCTACTGTCGATGACTTCGTCGATAATTCCGTATTCTTTCGCGGCCTCGGCATCCATAATGAAGTCGCGGTCGGTGTCTGTGTGAATTCGTTCGAGGTCTTGTCCNGTGTGACGTGCGAGGATGCCTTCCAGCAGGTCTCTCATCCTGTCGATTTCTCGAGCGGCCAATTCGATGTCGGTGGCCTGGCCCATTGCTTGTCCGTACGGCTGGTGGAGTAGTACTCGTGCGTGGGGTAACGCCATCCGTTTCCCTGGAGTGCCTGCGGCGAGTAGAACCGCAGCAGCTGAAGCCGCTTGGCCGAGGCAGATGGTCGTTATGTCATTGCGAATGTATTGGCTGGTGTCGTAGATGGCGAACAGGGCGTTAATGTCACCGCCTGGTGAATTGATGTAGATGTTGATGTCTCGGTCAGGGTTTTCTGATTCGAGGTGGATCATTTGGGCGCACACCAGGTTGGCGATGGTGTCGTCAATGGGAGTNCCTAGGAAAATGATGTTCTCTTTGAGGAGACGGGAATATAGGTCGTAGGCGCGTTCTCCCCTGTTGGTCTGTTCTACGACTGTGGGAACTAAGTAGTTCTGTGCTTCGAGGCTCACTGTTCCTCATCCTTTTCCGTATCGTCTTCCTCTTCGTGGTCAACGGTAGCGCTGTCGACTGCTTCATCAGAGTCGGAATCTGTTAAGTCGGGTAGTTCGAGGTCTTCGCGCTCAACGGAGTTGCCGTCTTCGTCAATCAACTTGACTTCGCTGACCAGCCACTCCAATGCTTTGCGTTTGCTTATTTCTGCTTGGATTGGTCCGAGACCGTCGCCCTGGTCTTCTATTTGCTGACGTAAATCCTGAGGGGAAGTTTGGAATTGTTCGGCCATGCGTTCTAGTTCTTCGTCGACGTCGGTGTCGTCTACTGAGATTGTCTCTTTCTCGACAATTGATCGCAGTGCTAAATCGACTTTCGCTGAGCGTTCCGCTGCTTCGCGTAGTTCTCCGGTGAATGACTCTGGGTCTTGGCCGGTCATTTGCATCCACGTTTCGAGGTTCATGCCTTGTCCCTGCAGTCGCATCGCTAGTTGCTGCAGTTGTTCGGACATCTCACCGTTGACCATTGAGTCGGGCACGGGGTCTTCGACTAGGGCGGCGAGTGCTGCTGCGGTGTTTTCTCGCATAGCGGCGTTGGCTTGGAAGGTTCGCATCATTTTCATGCGTTGGATCGTCTCTGTGCGAAGTTCGTCTACCGATTCGTGTTCGGTGTTCTCTTCAACCCATTCGTCATTGAGTTCCGGCAGCACTTCTTCTTTAACGGCATTTACCTTTATTTCGAAGTCGATTGAGACGTCTTCTTGGACTGGGTGGTCGGCGCTGAAGTTCAGTTCGTCTCCGGGACTTGCCCCTTCAAGTTGGTTGTCAACTTCTTCGACTATCCCTCCGCTTCCTATGGAGTAGAGGTAGTCGTCTGCGGTGAGGCCTGGGAGCGCCTCGCCGTCGACTGTTCCTGCGATGTCGATCGATACTTGGTCACCGCTAGTTGCGGGGCGTTCAACGTCGACGAGTTCGGCTGTTTGTCGGAGTTGAACGTCGATTTGTTCTTGTACTTCTTCATCACTTGGTGTTGGGTTCGGTATTTCGACTTCGAGGTCGGCGTAACCATTTACTGCAATTGTGGGTCTGGTTTCTACGATTGCTTCAAAACAAACAAGCCCATCGTCCTGGCCGCTGGTCAGCGTAAGGTCGGGTGCTGCGATGACATCGACTGCTTCAGCGCGCACCGCGTCCGCGTAGTATCCGGGAATAGCGTCTTCGAGCGCTTGAGCTCGGGCGTATTCGCTACCAATGTGTGATTCAAGGACCGGTCGTGGGGCTTTTCCTTTTCTGAATCCGGGTACTCGCACTTCTTTCGCGATTTTCCGGAACGCTTCTTCGATCGCGTTTTCGAAAGTTTCTTGGTCAACCTCAACGGTGAGTTTGACTCGGGGACCGAAGGTGCGTTCTTGTTGCTCGCCAGCTTCATCGGAGGCGTCAGCGCCGGATTCGTTGAGGGCGTCAAGTTCTGCTTGGTCAACTGGAGTAACGGTGGTCTTCACAGGNGCAGAATTCTATCGGGGTAGGTTGCTGTGTCCCCTATTGAGGNGGGGACCTTTNGTNGAGCGGGCGACGAGAATCGAACTCGCATCATCAGCTTGGAAGGCTGGGGTTCTAGCCATTGAACTACGCCCGCGAGCACCTTTAGGCTAGCGGGCGAGCAGGCCGACTACAGGTCAAATGGCAAGTCTGCGACTGTGGCTGGACGCCAGCCGTCCTTGGTTTCGACCTTAAGTTTGGTTCCAGGGAGATTATTAGGAACTTCAATTACCCCAAGTCCTAAGTTTCTCTGAAATTTGTGGGAGTAGCAGATAATGCGTGTTTCCCCCGCGTATGTCCCGTTGGGATTTTGCAGTCCTACCGGAGCTGGGTTGGCTTCTAACGGCTCGCCGTCAATAAGCAGGCCCTTGAGTTCTCTGGTCGGACCTTCAACTCTTTTCGCTATCAACGCTTCTTTGCCTATGAAGTCGTGTTCAACTCCTAAGTCTACGTATTGGCCGATGGCGCACTGGAAGGGGTCGCACTCTAGATCAGCGTCAGAGCCCCACGAAAACAGAAAGTTTTCCATCCTTTCGACGTTATTCGGCCCGCCGGGACGTATACCGAAATTTTTACCGGCGTTCCATATCAGATCCCAAAGATCTGCGCCTTTCGCGCTGTCCTCTAAGAAGAGTTCGAAGCCGCCTTGCTTGCTCCACCCCGAGCGGCATATCACTATCGGGATTCCTTCGTGGGTTATTCGTCGAAAGTGGAAGAATTTGAGTTCTCTTGTCCAGTCGCCAAAGACTTGTGCGATTAAAGCTGCAGCCATGGGTCCTTGCACAGCCAGAGGGCTCACGTCTGGTTCAGTTATCTCAACGTCAAAATTTCCTTCTCCCGCTATGGCTCGGGCCCACAACAAAATGTCGGAATCCGAGATTGAGAACCAGATTGTTTCCTCATCGACCCTAAGGACTACTGGGTCATTAATGAGGCGGCCTTCGTGGTCGCAGAGCGGTGCGTATTTAGCTACGCCGACCTTGAGTTGCGATAGGTCACGAGCGCTCATGTAGCGGCAGAGTTTCAGCGCATCGGGTCCGTGTACTTGTACCTGGCGTTGACAACCAACGTCCCATATCGCGACACGTTCGGTCAACGCTTCGTAATCTGCTTTCGGGTCGTCGGTCGACACCGGCAACACGGTGCGGTTGTAGACCGTTGCTACTCGGATCCCCGCCTCGACCGATCGCTCATAAAACGGAGAAAAGCGAACGCGCGGGCCCTTCGAAAGTTCCATGATCCGGAAAGATTCCATCATGCGAAATTAATACATCTTTTTAGGGGTCAATTACCTCTTCGGAAAAAAGCCAGGTGACCTTGGTCGTTAATACGTTTGAGGAATTCTGGCTCGTAAGCGGACTCCGGATCGGCCCTTACTGATTCGTCAAGCAGAACGGCATCCTCTCCAACAAGAATTCGCCAATTCTCTTGCCGCACAGCATCGAGGATTATGGCCGCAGCCTCCGAAGCAGTGGTTGGCGCCTCGTCTCTGAACCGGTGGCCTTGGGCAATGACGAGGTCGCTGAGTTGTTCATCTGACATTTGGTCGACACCTACACCTCGCTCTGCGAGGTTTTTTCTGATTTGTTGTAGGTCGGGGCCTCCGTGGGCTTCGGTGCTGTTGAGACCAATTTCGGTTCCTATGTGGCCGGGCATGACTACGTGTGCCATGACGTGAGGGGCATGCAGCCTTAAGTCAATATTGAGTGCTTCTGTGAAACCCTTAACAGCAAATTTTGCGGCGCAGTAGGCGGTATGAGGCGTGGCGGGTCCTACGGTTGCCCAAAATCCGTTGATGCTGCTGGTGTTCACTAGATGTGCNTNAGGGCTTCGAATGAGCATTGGCAAGAAAACTCGGCTTCCGTAGTAGACGCCGTACCAACAAACATCGAATGTTTTTTCCCAAGCCATCCGGTCTTCGTCGGTCACAAAGCTGCCGCCGCCGCCTATTCCAGCGTTGTTGAATACGAGGTCAAGATGTTCAACTTGATGTCGAGCTTGTAGTTGGTCGCGAAAGGCCAGCACGTCCGCCTCATCGGATACGTCGCACAGATGCGTCGTTAGACGCACATCGAATTGTGTTCCAGCCAAAGCTATTTCCGACGTTTCCTCCATCGCATCGGCGTTTACGTCGCAAGTCGCTACATGGCAGCCACCTGCGACGAGTTGACGCACGAGTTCGCGCCCCATTCCGGTACCACCGCCCGTCACCACTGCCATCTTTCCTTCGAAATCGATCACAACGTCCCCCCCCTTGAGGTTTCCTATGGTCCCAGTAATCGAACAGTGGCGCCATCCGAGATCTCATATTTCGGTTCTTGAGAAACTGATAAGAATTCATGGTGAGGCTTGGATCACCCACGAAATCAGCACACAATGTTTGCTATGAATCGTCTGTCTGTGCGGAGCCTGGTCCCGGTACTGGGTCTGCTTGTTGCCGCTAGTTGTTCCAGCAGCGAAGTTTCGTCCCCTGTGTCGTCAACCACGGTTGTTGACAGCGTTGCGTCGGAGACGTCGGATTCGTTGCCGCTGACACCGGCGAAGNCTGGAACGTCNACAACCTTAGGGAGCAGCGAATCGGTGTTGGATTCTGATGATCCGACGTTGGCTCTCGATCATACGGCGTATGCGCCGCTTTCAGATGCATTCGCGCCATCGGTAATGCCAGACAGCCCTATGGGGCGCGTTGGGTACACCAGGTATGTGTTTACTCAAAGCGGAGATCAGGTTATCCCTGCTTTGGTTGAGGGCCCGAAGGGCAGCCAAACGCGGTGTCAGGTAGTTGAATTGCCGTGTTCTTTCCAAGACCTCAAAGCTTTATTTGATTCAGGGCAACCCGTTCCATCTGAGCTGAANATGACCTCAATGGAGTTAGGAATTTTGGTTCGTCAGTTAGGTCAAGTGCAAGAAACGTTGCGTCGTTTCACAGATGTAAATGATGCTTGCGCGGCTGGGTATTTCCCTGACCGTGCCCAGACTCCCAATATGGGTTCGCATTTCACAAATTTTCCGTTGATTGTTGATGGGAAGTTCGATCCCTCGGCCCCAGAGATTTTGCTGTTCGTAGCCGCTGACGACTCCGCTCCCCCGTTTGGTGCTCTTGGCCGTTGCAAGGATGGGGTGTGGAAAGGGGTTGANGTCGAGATTGCGGGCGCGGCGTTCTACATGCCGTTCGCTGCGGTTGGAAACGACCACTTTGAAGGTTTTAGTGGTCCGCTTGACAACTGGCACATTCACTACAACTTGTGTCGGCTTGCGGGTCAGGACGTGACAGTGTTGCCGTCGGTGTGTGACGGGACACAAGACGGCCCATTGGACCAACCGCAGGGTGATGCCAGTGAAGGTTGGATGATTCANGCTTGGGCTGACGGCGAACATGACAATCAGCTAGGGGCCTTTTCAATGTGGAATCCGAGCATTTGGCCGTTGGCAGATCCCAACGCTTCGGGCGCAGGCACCATTGGGTCACGCACGGCCAGCAACACCAATCTGATCGCTGATTTTGATTATCAGGTTGTAGAGGATGCTGTACCGGGAAAGATTTCGTTCTTTAATTCAGACGCGGAGGCTCATAGCGTCACTGCGGGAACTCCAGAGAATCCCACTGGAGCATTCGATAGTGGCGTCGTAGGTGGGGGTTCCGCGGCAACTATCGAAATTTCTCAACCTGGAACCTACGAGTTTTTCTGCTCGCTACATCCAGGTATGACCGGCTCCATCACCGTTGCGGGAGGCTGAGCGCCTCCTCGATCTTGACGAGTGCTCATTTAGGGCACTCAAAGATCATTTGAGTAAACCTGAGCCTCGGCTATGCGGGAAGGACAGGCGGACGCTACGAGTCCAGCCCTTCATCGCTTTTTGAGACGCTTACGGTCTAAAGCACAGAAAAGAAGATCATGAGCATGCCGACCCAGCTAGCTGCAAAGGCGAGGGTACGGATATATGGAAGACCCATGATGTGAACTACTGCATGTGCCAGGCGCGCCCAGAAGAACAGCGCCGCTCCGGCGGCCGCGTTGGTGTCAGTGAGGTGGGCGATAATCACGAGGGCAGCGAAGGCGGGCAGGTTTTCAACCATGTTGAGATGTGCTCGTTGGGCTCGCTGTGCCCAGGCTGCTGGCGCCGGGGGGTTCTCAGGATACGTCAGGACGGTCCCTAGGCCTTGGCTTTGGATTCGTTCGAGTACGTAGGGCAGCCACAGCACGATACAAAGAAGGGCGCTCCAGGCTAGATAGGTAAGTTCGGTTGACACGGCATCTCCATTCAACGTCGAGTACTCGCCAAGGTAGACCCCCAACTGCGCTGTCGAGGTGAAATCTGTTGGATTATTCGAGTTCTACCAGAGGGCAAGTGCGACGCCCACCGCTGGGGTTATGGATTCGGGCCCGTTCAAGGAGCGGGGTGCCGGTTTCGTCGGTGGTGAGGAATGTTTCGATGGCGTCAGCTATGGGNNGTGCGATCAGTTTGATGTATTGGTCGGTAGCTAGGAACTCGCCTTCTGATGGGCTAGCGAGATAGGCGACTTCTAACAAGGCGTTCGTTGTTTCGGGTTTACGCACCAGGCTGTATGCGTCTCCCCCACTTGAGTTGACCACCCGGAGGGCCCCGGCATCCCACCGTGATGTCCATTGGATTTGTTCGACTGTTGATAAAGCTTCGAAGACTTCTTGGTGGAGGAGTCCTGCAAGTCGAGCTGACTCCTGGTCTCCTGTTTGAGCGAAGACTTCGGTCCCAGGTGTGTTNGATTTCGCGGCGGCAGGTGCGTTGTGGTGGATGGAGATGAAGGCGGCTGCGTTAGCTGCGTCTGCTAGCGCAATTCGTTCGTTGAGTTCGATGTAGTAGTCGCCGGTGCGAGTCAGGAGAGTCCCAATGTTTCTGTCTTGCAGCAGTTGTGACGCTGCGAGGGAGACTTTGAGGTTTAGTTCGCTTTCTTTGAGACCCGTGGGTCCTCGCGTCCCTGGGTCTTTACCGCCGTGTCCGGGGTCGAGGACGACTTGAACATTGCGGACAGGAAACGCTTTGGTTATTGGTACTAGGTCGCCGCATGGGTCATGTACCTCCCATCCTTGNTTGGTTAGTTCTGAGACTCTGACGGGGATTCCTCGTGGGCTAATGGCGATAGTTGGCGGCGGCAACGTTGTTGTNGTGGTCGGAACAGTCGTTGCTGGTTCGTTAGCTGTTGTGGTGGTTGTCGGTTGGGTCGATGTAGTGGTGGGAATGGTGGTCGTGGTCGTGTGAGTNGTGGTTGTGGTCGGGGTGGAAGAAGCTGGTGCNGGTGCAGAGGTNGCGGGTGNGGTGCTCGTTTCTAGGGTTNTTATCGCCTCGGAATCATTGGCTGCGCATGCTGTTAGAAACCCGGCGCAACAAACAACAAGAGCGCACCACAAGCGGGGGGTGTAAGCAGGCACGAAGTTGGAAGTTAGTGGGGAGAATCGAANTTGTTTAGTTAATCGGGTCGATTTGATCTGCCATGTCTGCGACCATTTGCGGAAAATCTGTAGAGGCTGCTCTTCCAATGGCGTGTCGGGCTAGTTCCTTGACTGATCGATCCGTGGCTACGACCAGGAACTGTTCGTTTGCATCGCGATGCTGATCTATCAGTTCGCCTAATTGTTCGGNTCCTTGCGATATCTCAATGCGCGGGATGTCTTCGGGCCCATGCACGACCACAGCAGCTTGAGCTGGTGGAGGTGACAGGATGANTCCTTCTTTAGGTAGGCCCTTCAATAGTGTTGTTACCGTGTTCCTCGTTTCGNTTCCGGCTCGAAGAATGACCATGGTGCGTCGTTGAGAGAGTTGATCTAACACCGCTACTTCTTCTGCGATCGTTGTGGGGTGCGCTGCTTCTCCGTCTATGTCGACAGCAATGGTGACGTGGTCGGTTGCTGTGGCTATTGCGCTCGCCTCAACTGTTTCTGCGCCTGGGGGGCCGGTAACGACGACCCCCCAAATGCCGTGCGTGTCGGCTTGAACGGCTATGCGTTGACGTTCGACATGGTCTGTTATTTGGCGGAGGTCGAGAAGTAATCTCATCTTTTGTCCTAAAACTCTCGCACTAACGGTGCGAGTTCACTTCCGATGCGTTCTATGACGTCGGTTACAGCCGAACGGGGCGGCTGGTCGTATCCAATTCGACAAACAACTAGGTCCACGTCGTAGCCGCTGAGGTCTTCAGCGATTTGTTCGGCTGATCCAACAGTGGCTGATTTTTCGACCTCGTTCATGGAGGTTTCAATTTCGCTTACGAAGTCCACGCCGGTGTTGTCGGCTCCCCAGCCAAGACCGGCGTAGACCAGATAGCTGGAGCGAACCCAGTTGAGTGCTTGTCGTTGTTCCTCTTCAGTGTCAACGATCCACAGATTTCGCAGGAGTCCTACGGGGGGTGGTTTTGTGTCGTTGGGTTCGGATTTTTCCCAAGCTGCACGATGCGCGGCGATGAGCTTGTTCACGACTTCTTTCGAAAATGCTCCTGAGATGAATAGACCGAGTCCTCGTCGACCGGCTCGTTCAGCGGCTTGTTCGCTGCTTATTCCTATCCATGTAGGTGTGTCGGTTTTTGTCGACAGGGTGTCAAGACCTGAGGTCATCAATTTGAGGCGTTGACTCATGTGTCGATCTTTCATTTCGAATTCGATCGGCCGGTAGCCCATGCCGACCCCGAGGTGAAATCGTTCAGGGAATTGTTGGTTGAGATGATTTGCGGCGTTGGCGACGCGTTGCGGTTCGTGCAACGGCAAGAGGAGGACTCCGGTGCCAACTTGGAGGGTTTCTGTTGCTGCCAGCGCAGCGGATGCGGCTGGCATTAGCGCAGGACAGTACCCGTCGTAGTATCCGTGATGTTCAGATAGCCAGAGGCTGTGTATACCGTGCTGTTCTGCTAGTTGGGCGTCTTCTGTGAGTTCTTGGTATGCGCGTCCGAAGGACCGCGGGTTTGTAGCTGTTGATTGAAGACACCAAAGCCCTATACCTATGTCCATGTCACAGTGTGGCTCGTTCGGTGAGGGTCGTGCACGGTTGTGAGCATTTGTGTGGCTCTAACAACTGTCGAATCTTTGTTGGGCGTCGGCGCGTTGGGTTGGGTCATCTGCAGTAGCGATGTCATTTGCTGAAAACAATAGACATGTCTTTGAGGCGCCTTGTTTGATTCGATTTTCGATTTCCATAGCCAGCGGGGTGCAAAGATCTTGTTTTTCGTATCCCGCTTCTCTCCGGCATGCTCGCAAAAAGTTGGTTTTGTGGGAGTCATTCCAGTCCGATGACCCTCCGCACGCTGGGCATAGCAGCAGCAGTGTGAGCAGGAGTGCTGTGAGACGCATGGGCTTATTGTTGCAGCTAGGAACTCTGCAGCAAATTCTTCAATGTTTTCGGGACTTAGAGAGGATCAAAAGTGTTCGGCTAGGAACGCTATGTCTGCGTTTAAGGCTTGTGTGAAAAGATCCGAATTTTCGTGGAGCAGCCCGAAATGTCCTCCGTCTATGTCTTCCCATGTTTTGGGTGCGTTGATGGTGTCGAAACATTGTTTGGCGACAGCGGGAGATGCTCCAGCGACTTCGTCGTCGTGGGCGACGACGTACAAGGTCGTAACTGAAAGTTGCGCGGCGACCACCGGTACGGACAGTTCCGGGGCTTTGCGAACAACGATGGTGACGTCGTTGGACCACATAGATCCTTCTCGCTGACCGTAGGTTGTGGCGTAGTCCAGTGCCGCGTCAAAATTCAGCATGACGGGAGCATCAGAGGTTGGGAGGTCGGCGAAGCGGACTTGCACAAGTGCCGCTGGTTCGTCGTTGAGGTCTCCGTGTTCGGCGTATGCAGTCAAGGCGAGGAAGTCGGCTTGATCTGCTGCGGGTTCAACGTATTTTTCTCCGCATCCTGGTGTGTGGGCTATCACCGCGCCAACTCGTGAGTCAAAGGCAGCCACATATTGGACGTTGGCGCCGCCCATGCTTTCACCCCATACGACCACTTGATCAGTGTCTATTCCCGGGAGGTTCAAAATGTGGGTGATGGCGTCGCTGTAGCCGCGCACTTGCGTCCATTGGTCGAAACCGAATCGAGGTTCGCCATCACTTGCACCAAAATTCCGGTGATCGTATGCGACAACGTGATAGTCAGCTTCTGCAATGCCAGCTGCGAATGCGTTGATGGACATGTGCGCTGTAGCCGAAAACCCGTGGGCGAGAACAATCAATGGCGCATCGGGGCGGCTTGCTCTGTGAAGTCTGCCTCGAAGGGTGACTCCTTCTGATTGAAAGTCGATCTCTTCGTAGTTGTCGCTCATAGCTCTTCCTCTTCTTCTTTTTGTGTCTGCGTTACGTTAGGAGTCCTACAGGGCGCTACTGACGTAGCTCAAATGCATCTTGGAGACCGGTGAGTCGAAACCGTCGAAGGCTGCGGCTCGTTCAGGTGACTCGTTGTAGCTCTCCACAGCAGACTCGAATGCGTCAACATCGCCGGGGTAGCTGACGATCCACACGAATTCGCTGTTTTCCTCATCGGCGTAAGCCCCTTCGATTGTGAATCCGTATTGATCCCGGACCGCTGCAATAGTTGGAAACCATTCCACTAGGCGTCCCAGACCACCTTTTTCAACTTCATAGCGTCTTAATTGCACAGCCATATCTCTCCTATCGCTAGGCAGAATCATCCCACAGAACAACGACGGAAGATCCGGCAAACGGCTACGGACTAGTTTCGTAGTGTGCCTAACGATTCATCTTCTAATGCCTTGGGGCTTCAATCCGCAGTCGATTTGTTAAAGATGCTCGCATCCCATGAGGTGTCTAGCGTCGAACTTCTTGACCACTTCGTAGAGCGCAATTCCTCTTTACATAGCCAAATAAACGCTGTTGTGACGTTGGATGTTGAACGCGCCAGAGCGTCCGCGACTGTTTCAGATAATCGACGCGCTAACGGGGAAGCTGTGGGGGTTATAGAAGGACTCCCAATGACCATTAAGGACGCTATTGCGGTTGAAGGAATCCGGTCAACGGGAGGAGCTGTTGAGTTAGCTGACCATGTGCCCGAGCAAGACGCAGACGTGGTGTCGAAGATCAAGACTGCGGGAGGCATAGTTTTTGGGAAAACCAATTTGCCTCGCTGGTCGGGTGACATCCAGGCCTATAACGACATTTTTGGCGCGACGAACAACCCATGGGATCTTGACTGTGGTCCGGGGGGTTCCTCCGGGGGTGCGTCCGCTGCTGTGGCTGTGGGGCTCACTCCTTGGGAGATTGGAACAGATATTGGTGGGTCCATTCGGCTACCAGCTCACTTTGCCGGCGTATGCGGTCACAAACCGAGTTTTGGCATCGTCCCCCAAGTCGGGTACATCGATCATGTTTCTTATGGATTAACAGATGCCGATGTCAACGTCTTCGGGCCGTTAGCTAGAACTGTTGGCGATTTAGAGTTGCTATTTGACGTGGTGAATGGTCCTAGGCGAGACACGGAGAACGGTTGGCGCCTCGATCTTCCATTAGCTCGGGGTGATGCAAAGGAGTTACGCGTCGCTTCTTGGCTGGATGATCCCGATTGTCCGGTGAGCGAAGATGTTTCGGTTGTCTTGGAAGCAGCAGTTAGCGCTATTGAGGCAGATGGCGTTGCGGTAGATCGTTCCGCTCGACCGGAAATTGCGTTTAATGATGTGCGCAGAGTCGGTCAACCATTGATTTCGGCTGCAACGTCGCCCGGTCGCACCGAAGAAGAACTCGAAGCGTTGCAAGAAATCATTAGTGATCCTTCAGCTGATGAGACGTTGAGGATGCGCGCCGCTGCTTCGACGATGACTCATCGGGATTGGCTACTTCTTACTGAGAAACGTGATCGGAATCGTCAGTTGTGGTCCGATTTCTTCACTGGCTTCGATGTATTACTTGCGCCTGTCGCTTTCGTTGGCGCGTTTGAGCATCAGCATGAGGGAACTCTGTACACCCGGACGTTGACCGTGGACGGGCGGGTCCGCCCCTATTCGGACCTTATTGTTTGGACTTCTCAGTTTGGGTACGTGTATTTGCCGTCAACCGTTGTTCCGGTGGGATTAACCAGCGGTGGAGTTCCTGTGGGAATTCAGGTAGTCGGTCCTTACCTTGGTGACCGAACCACTTTGGAATTTGCGCGCTATGTTGAGTCGCTGCTCGGCGGGTACAGGGTTCCACCCATCGCCCAAATCTGAGGTCTACCGTCCTCATCGAAGGGATTCGAAGATGGTCTCTAGTTGTAGGTGACGGAGCCCCAGGTTTCTGAGAAGACGATCTCGTCGAGTCCCATACGGTCGAGCTTGGTTGGGAAAGCTGTGGTTCTGTGGCCCACGGCAATGTGTGCGACAGTCGCTGCATCATCAGGCATCCCTAATAGCTCTTTGACTTGTGGTTCGAACAGGCACAGCAAGGTAGTCAACGCTGCGCCTAGTTCGGCTTCGCGGCAACCAAGAATGAAATTTTGCACTGCTGGGTAAATGGAGGCGCCGCCTACTACTGAAAGCCGTCCGAGTTCTGTGTCAGTGGGGTGCGTGTCCTCGAGGTGGGCGCACGCTACAACCATGACTGGGACCTCTTCGAGGTGGTCAGCGAAGTGGTCAGCGTTCTTTAGCAAGCGGGCAGCTTTATCGGAACCTATGCCGATTTCTCCTGTTTGAGCGTCAGCTAGGTATGCCTTCCAGGGCACTCGATACCACTCGGCAAGTTGATTTCTTTTTTCTTGATCTCGGACGACTACGAAACGAACCGGCTGGCGATTTCCACCTTGGGGCGCGAAACGCGCATAGTTGAAGGCAGTTTTCAGTTGCTCATCGGTGACGGGTTCGTCGCTGAAATATCTGGTTGTCACTGCGCTGTGGATTGCGTCTCCGAGTTCCATGTTTTCCCCTTGCGTAACTCTGCTACGGAGTTACCTATTGATCGTTTAGTCCCGTTCAACTTAGACCGAGAATGGGCTCGTGGTTCGACTTAGTCGATGTTCAATAGTTTTTTTCCGAATTTGTCGTACGCGACGTTGGAGGCGACATGGTGCAGCGCTGAGCCGTGCGCATCTCGGAAACATCGTTGCAGTACGTGGTCGCTGAACAGGGCTTCGGCGCCCGCGAAGTGATACAGGCGGCTGACAGCGTCTACAGCGCTTTGGGTGGAAAACGCGAGCATGGAAACCACTGTGGTTTCTTCGGCGTCTGTTAGACCCTTTGAACGTTCACAGAATGCATCTGCTTCGCTCAGGGTTTTGATTCCAAACGCTCTCGCGGCATTGACTTCTAACTGCGATTTCCCTAGTTCGTATTGGAAGGCGCCCCGGTCTGCTAGACGACCGTCGCCGCCACGAGATTTCATGGCTGCGTAGGTGACAATCTCGTCGAGGAAACGTTGGCAGACTCCTAAGGAGAAGCCGAGGTTCTCTCCTGCTACGAACGCTTGGTAACCAACTGTGTACATCGGCCCGCCACGTTCCGGAGGAAGGAAAGGGTCGGCCAGCAAGTGGTCTGGGACAAAGAGTGAGTCAACACTGACGTTGACACTGCCGGTGCCCTTGAGCGCCATTACATCCCAGTCTTCGCTGAGCGAAACATCCTGGGCTCGTATCGCGACAAGGCGAGCTGCTGGTTGTTCACTGGATTCAACTGCGGTGAGCAGAAACCATTCTGCGTGGGTGGCTCCGCTGGCGTATCGATATGTGCCGGTGAGTTTGATGCCTCCGTCTACTGAAACGAATTGACCGGATGGGGCTGATACAGCGCCGAAGAACGGCGCTGGGTTAGATCCAAAGATCTCTTCGATGCCGGCATCGTTGAGTCGCGCGCCGCACATTCCGGCTGCCCCGGCGTGATTGAAACCCGTCCATCCTGCAGTGGGGTTTGAGTATGCCAACGCTTCGAAATATTGGACCTGGTCCATCATTGATAATTCGTCGCCACCTATAGATGCGGGGGCTTTAACGAGTGGCACCCGCAGGTCCCTCATGATTTCTACAAGGCCTTCGGGTGCTTTGCCTAGACGCTCCGCTGTTTCGGCATAAGCGTCAAGGTCATCGTGTCGTGCTTGTATGCCGGCAATGAGATCTTCGATCGTTCTCATGTTGTGAACTTTGCTCTCAGATCTCGGGCGTACGACTTCAATTTGGTAGTCCTGCCGCTTCGCGACCAGCGGCGATTATTTCTATATCTGTTGGGTTGAAAAAAACTTCTGGTTCTTTGGGTCCCCACACAGAGAAGCCTGCTGGACCGTCGGATCCTTCCCAGTCTCGACGACCGAAATCGCGGTCCCATGCTTCGTCATCAATGATTTGATCAATGTCTGAGAAAAATTCGAACATGTTGCCTTGTGGGTCGAGCATGTACCAGAACATGTTCGATCCGAGGACGTGGCGTCCGACACCGACGATGCTCGCGTCGTCTCGTTCTGCCAAGACCGCGGCGCCGGCTTTGCCGATGGCATCTACGTCGTCCATTTCCATTGCGTAGTGGTTGAGGTAGGAGGTGGGTCCAGGGTGAATCAGCAAGTTGTGGTGATCTTGTTCGACGCGAGCGAAGGTGGCTACTCCTTTAAGAATTTGATCTGAAATTTTGAAACCGAGCCCCTCGACAAAGAACTTGGTGGCCTCTTTGAAGTTAGGTGTTCCCATAACGAAGTGGCCGAGACGTCGCGGTGGTCGTGGGTTCTCTTCAACTACGGCTTCTGCTCGTGAGTTGACTCGGTTTTGTTGTCCTGGTGGGTTATGTGCTCGGGCTTGGGTTGGGGTGAGTGGGTGGGCTGCGGTGACGTCTATCACTACTCGGTGGCAGAAGACTGGGTCGATGCAGGTGAGCCGCGTGTCGAGTATCTCGGACTCGACTCCTAGGCCAGTGAGTCGTTGGGCAATGTCTGCGAGGTCTTTTTCGGCTTCGCATCCGAGGTGGAGTTCTGACATGTGCCGGTAGTCGCCTTCGACTGTCCTCAATTGCACTTCGCGGTCTTCGGTGCCGAGCACACCGGCGGAGGTTTCTAGCATTCCTCGGCGCACCCAAAAATCAGTGAGAGAGTTTGGATCAGGGACGGTGAGCTCAATGTCGAGCAGACTGTTCAAAGCCATACTTCTCTCCCCCGTTGTTGATCTGTGCTGCGCTTTCTCGGTCGAAGCTAGTCGTTAGGTAGTTACTACGGAAATAGGGCTTGTTCGACAGTTGGGATTTAGGGCTCTCTGCCCTCAAGGAACTGTTGTTCTGCCCACCCTTTCTCATAAGGCGAGAAGAAAGCTACGTCGATACTTAGGTGGCTGATGAGCCAACGTCCTTCTACTTTTTTGTACTGGTCGTTGTAGGTGGCGGCTAACCACACAGCTTCGCCGGTGGTTCCATCGGTGCAGGGTTGGAACAGAAGCCAGTGACCGGTCGCTGTGTCGTTTGTGACTTCGACAATCGGGTTCATGACTTGGTGCCGAGCGATGGAAATTCTGCTTGCCGCTCCTTGGAAGTGTTTGCGGATTGCGTCTCCGCCGTTCGCTATTCCGAAGGTCTTTCCGCCATCCCATATTCCGTCTTCGGTAAACAGGCTTGCTATTCCGTCAGGGTCGTATCCTTCGTCGCAGTAGCGGCAATATTTTGCCTTCAACTGTTTGATTTCTTCGATGTCTTCGAGCCGAGCCAATCGGCTTTCGATGTCAGTCACGGCGCAACTCCCTTCGTTGGTAGCAACTAGTTTCAATGACAAC
>PBOM01000008.1 GCA_002724355.1 Actinomycetota bacterium
TGCCCAGAGGATATAAGTTGGCCACACGCAATGGGTTCAGCGTTTGGCGGCAGCCTTCTTGCGGTATCACATTTTCTGAACCTTAAGTTCTCTCGCCAAATTGCTCCGGAAGAAAAATCACCCTGCTGCCCTTCCGAAAACTGCGCTACACATGAGTAAATTGTAGTGCATCTAGAAATTATGGCGCACTCCCACTCACATGAGCATGATCTCATTGATCTTCGCGCCAAATTACGTGGTAAAGATCGAAGGATTACTAAGCCCCGGGAGGAAATTCTAGAGCTACTCGGCAAAGAAGAGCATCCCGTCACGGCCAAGACTATCCACGAAAAACTGAGTAAATCTTGTGATTTGGTGACCGTTTACCGATCACTCAAAATGCTCGAATCCATGAACTTGGTTAAGCGTTTTGACTTTGGCGACAATACTGCGCGATACGAATTAATTTGTTCTGAAGACCACGGGCACCACCACCACTTGATTTGCAAAGAATGCCGGACCGTGGTGGAAATTGAAGAATGCTTTGACTCAAAATTGGAATCTAGAATTGCCAAGAAACACGGTTTCAAAAACGTCACCCACCAACTAGAGTTTTTTGGACTTTGCTCAAGCTGCCAAACCGCTTGAAAACGATCCTAAGTTTGGACCAAACGGACATCGAAACCCCCGTTTTCTGGGGTAACAGCTATTCCCCCGATCAGCCAGAAAACACTGAGAGACCCAATTCTCCCAATGTTCTCCCTATGTCTCAGTGATGTTGGGAGGTGGGATTCTTCGCTTGAGTAAATCTCAGTGTTTCTCAAAGGAATTGGGGAGAGTAGTGGGATTGAGTTGAGAACCCTCTGAACTTCTCTGAATCAGAGTCTACTGATCTGGCCAGGCGGATAAAGAAGTACGGAGAACTCACAGCTACGCCAGGATGTCTTTAACCACGTTGCCGTGGACATCGGTCAGGCGGAAGTCGCGTCCGGCATAGCGATAGGTCAGTTGCTCGTGATCGAGTCCCAGCAGGTGAAGCAAGGTGGCGTGGAGATCGTGCATGTGGACCTTGTCCTCGACTGCCTTGTGGCCGAACTCGTCGGTTGAGCCATAGGCGAGGCCGGGCTTGACGCCACCGCCAGCCAGCCAGGTCGTGAACCCGTTGGCATTATGATCGCGCCCGGACTCTTTCTTTTTGGTGGGATTTTGAGCGTAGGGCGTGCGGCCGAATTCACCGCTCCACCAGACAATGGTGTCTTCCAAAAGCCCCCGCTGCTTCAGATCCTGCAGCAGCCCTGCGATCGGTCTGTCGACCGCCTTTGCCTGAGTTGCGTGTTCGGATAATCTCGAATGCTGGTCCCAACTGCCAATCCCACCCGTTGCACCAGAGGTGACCTGAACAAAGCGAACGCCGTTTTCGCATAGTCGGCGTGCCACCAGGCACTGGCGCCCGAAATCATCAGTCGCCTTCTCTCCGATACCATACATCGCCAGCGTTCCCGGGGTCTCTTTGCTTAGGTCGAGCACACCGGGAGCATTGTTCTGCATCCGCCACGCCAACTCATAGGAACCGATGAGCGCTTCTAATTCAGAGTCTTGATTTGCGCTCTTCAATTGTTCGGCGTTGAGTCGCTGCAGGAACTGGAGTTGTCGTAGTTGCTCGTTTTTCGACAAATCAGTGTTGCTCAGGTTCTGAATTGCCGCGTTTTTGTCGAGCTTCCCATCCTTGCCAATGGCTGTGCCTTGATATGCTGCTGGAAGAAAAGCACTACCGTAATTACGAGCACCGCCAGAGCTGGATTTCGGGCCTAAGGAAATGAAGCCCGGCAAATTTTCATTCTCAGAGCCCAGACCATAGTTAATCCAGGACCCTAATGATGGTCGAATAAAATTGGTCGAACCACAATGGAGAAACAGAACTGCCGGTCCGTGTGCGACCCCCTCGGAATGCATCGAGTGAATGAAGGTGAGGTCGTCCGAATGTTTCGCTGTCTCACTAAACAAATCAGAAGTCTGACGTCCCGAGTTTCCATATTGTTTGTACTTCCACCTTGGTTTCATGACGAGCTCGGAAGTGGCGCGTTTGCCTGTTTTGGCAATCGTGCGAGCGTCGTCGAACGGCATTCTCTTGCCGTCATTTTTGTATAACGCCGGTTTATAATCGTATGTGTCGACGTGACTCGGTCCGCCCTGCATAAACAGGAAAATAATCCGTTTCGCCCTTGGGCGGTGATGAGTACTCTTGGCCGCGATCGGATTCGCCGCCCGAACCGAGTCAGCACACAAACCGGCCAACGCCAGGCTTCCGAAACCGCAGGCGGCCTGCTGGAGCGCTCCTCTTCGAGAAATGGATTGGTTGAATGGGTTCATATGATCGTACTCCTGATGTGTTAGCGGACGTAGCGAAAATCAATAGTCGAAAACAACGATTGCACCATCTGTGTCCAGGCCTCGACCCGGCCCNCNTCTNGNTGCTNNTCAATCACCGCCTTCAAAAANTCCTGACTCAGCGATACNTCTGCCTCNGTCGNNTGGCGTCCTAGAATCTGNANATAGNNATGATCGATGCGATGCGATTCNTTTAGTNGTGGATCGCTCAGAAGGCGTTCGGCGGTGAGCNTGGCCTGCGTGCGAACAAAAGGATGATTCATCATNAACAGGGCCTGAGGAGCCACTGTGCTGATGTCGCGGCGGCCGGTTACCAAACTCGGATTAGCAAAATCGAACACTTCAAATAGTTCGGGCAAACTACTTCGAAATACGGGTACGTAAACACTGCGTCGTGGTGCCTGGAACCGAAAGCCGATGTCTGTTTTAAGATCAGCGGGGAAAGTGGCCCCTCCCATCTCTAATTTTAACGTGCCGCCTACGGACAACATCGTGTCACGCAGCGACTCAGCATCCAGCCGACGTTGATTCATGTGAGCCAGCAGTCGATTCTCCGGGTCTTCCGGTTGCTCACCTCGCGAGGACGAAAGACGGTAAGTTCTGGAAAGCACCATCGTCCGGATCAGGTTCTTCACAGACCAACCTTGCTGGATGAAATGGCCGGCCAGATGATCGAGCAGTTCGGGATGCGACGGCGATTCACCCATTGTGCCAAAGTTATCAACTGTGCGGACCAGTCCTGCGCCGAACAACCAGTGCCATACGCGGTTCGCCATCACTCGGGATGTCAACGGATTGGCTGGATCGACAATCCAGTGGGCGAGTTCCAGTCGCCCGCTGGCGTTGGTGGGCATCTTTGGAGCAGGGCCATGGTTGGCGACCTGCAGTACACCGCGTGGAACGATAGCGCCCAGATTATTGATTCTACCGCGAATATGAACCTTCAAATCCGTCGGCTTCTTTTTTTCAACAACTGAATGGACCATCTCACGGGCGGGTTTGCGTTTCTGGAGCGCAGATAGATCTGCCGTCAGTTTCGCAATTCTCGTCTTGAGGGCCTGTTGTTCGGTAGTCGAAAGTTGCTTGCCTTGCTGGGATGACTTGGGGATTGTCACTTTGCCGTCGTTGTCGACAGGCAGAAACTGAACCGCATCAGCAATGACGAAGCCACTGCCACCCTTCACAGAAATCTCAACCGCGTCCCATTGGCCGGATGGGAATTCAAATAAACCAAGGGATTGAAAATAGCCATCGGATCTGGCCTTATTAAAAGTGCCCGGGGCCTTTCTCTGGTCGATGCGAAAGGATTGATTACCGTCATTGTGGAGGACGGTCACGAGCGCTTTGGGGGCACGATTTGCGTGTTGTGCGCCTGAAATACGTACTTCGTATTTGCCTCCCTTAGAAAACTTGACGGGATAAATGACTTTACTGCCTTGGGTGCTGGAGAAGAGGTATTCCGTACCAACGTGATTTGGAACGCCGCTGGATTTAGACCATCGGCCTGTGACTTTTGCTTCCGGGTTGTCCACGATAATCCCCGGTAAGTCCTTCGCCTGCACAGGGGGCAGGCCCTTTCCTGTCACTTTAGATTTCAGCGTCTTAATTTCGCTCTGCAGTTTGGCAACCGACACATTGTGAATTTCCGATTCTCGCTTTATCTCTTCTGTAATTGGCAAGGGAATTTCCATGGTCGTAGAAACATTGGCGTGCTTCAATCCCTGTACATTTTTGAGAATCCCTGCCATCGCGTAGTAATCACTGGTGGGAATGGGGTCAAACTTGTGGTCGTGACAACGTGCGCAGGCGATCGTTTGTGCCAACAGGCCTGTTCCTATAACGTCGAGCTGTTCATCGACAACATCCATGTCGAGCTGGCTCTTGTTTTGGTTCTCGAGGAGCGCGTCACCCATCACCAGGAATGTCGTGGCGATCAGATTCTGCCGCTGTGCGTCGACTGACGATGTCTCCAGTAAATCGCCTGCGAGTTGTTGCGTGAGAAACTGATCGTATGGCAGATCGTCATTGAACGCTTTAATCACGTAGTCGCGATAACGCCAGGCATGTTTAAGTAAGCGGTTGCGCAGTGACATCGATTCGGCGTAACGCACAACATCAAGCCAATGCCGCCCCCATCGTTCACCGAAGCGCGGCGATTTCATCAATCGGTCAACGAGGTTCTCATACGCTTCGGGCGACTTGTCGTCGACGAACCGGGTGATTTCCTTCGGTGTGGGAGGCAGGCCGATGAGGTCAAAGTAGAGCCGACGGATCAGGGTGATTTTATTTGCATCGGCACCGGGTTGCAGTCCCGCCGACTCCAGCTTGGCGAGGATAAAGCGATCGATGTCGTTGGCAGGCCAGGCGGCATTCTTCACTTCGGGGATGGCCGGTGCCTTCAGTGGTTGATAGGCCCAGTGCTTTCGGCCGGCCTCGATATCGATGGAATCCGGTTTGGAAACCGGACGGGTTGCGCGACGCGGATCGGGTGCGCCCATCATGATCCACTTTTCGAAATCAGCGATGACTGAGGCTGGAAGTTTGGCCTTGGGCGGCATCTCGAGGTCCTCATCCCTGTAACGAATTGCTTCAATGAGCAGGCTCTCATCGAGATTCTTCGGCACCACTGCATGGCCCGATTCGCCGCCCTTGCGAATTCCCTCGCGCGTGTCGAGTAGCAGCCCGCCCTTCACCTTTTCGCTGCTGTCCGAGTGGCACTTGTAACAGTTCTCTACCAAAACCGGCCGGATTTTCTTCTCAAAAAAAGCCAAGCCCTCCGCAGTGGGCTCGGCCGCAAAAACGCCTATTATGCCGACCATAAGACCGAAACAGGTTAACGAGCTGAAACAACGGCTGAAAGGTCTACTCATAATCTTCACTTATAATAGGCCACGCATCACACACCCCATGCTACAGGAAAAATAAAGATTCCTCCACGATAAAAGCAGGACTCTACTGCCATTCCCTGAAGCATTTTTCTTCGATTGAACATGGGCTCTTTTATATCAGACATTATTATACGTTTAGTTTTACTTAAGCCCCACTGCTTTTCCATCGAGTTTCCATTCAGGCTTTACAGTCACACCTAGGTGGGTCAACGCCGTGGTCGCGATATCGACTATGTATATTTTGCCGCCCAGTGCTCCCCGTTTGGCTTCCTCCCCGCTGACAATGAAGGGAACGTTGAGGATTTCCGGCACCTTTTGACCGCTATGATGCCCTTTTCCCTTTCCGCCGTGGTCTGCCGTGAGAAGGATGAGCCAGTCTTCATCTTCGTGGTTGGGCCGTGACTTAATCGCGGATAGCAGTTTTCCAATGTAGCTATCCGTCTGGTGAATGACATCACGATATTGGGACACGCTTGGATGAAATCCTTTTTGATGTCCTACACCATCACAATTTCCAAAATATACAAACACAGCCTGATAGTCTTTAGAAGCAATCAGTTTGGAAGCTTCGGTCGCGATGAGTGCATCTTT
>PBOM01000062.1 GCA_002724355.1 Actinomycetota bacterium
TGTGTAATTGCACAGTTCTATCCCGAAGCGTGGGTTCAGAAATTCCGCCAGCCGCGCGAATGAGGTCAATAAGATCACTGGCGCTGGGCCCACTGCCCCACAAAGCTCCTTCACCCGACAATGACACTCGCTCGTTTCCTAGGGTCACCTTCGCCAGTCGCCAACCATCATTTTCTTCTCCGATTCGATTGTCTACCGGAAGTTCCATGTCGTCGAAGAAGGTCTGATTAAAAGAGTACGCGGTAGTCATGTCAACAATTGGTTGCAGCTCAAGGCCAGGAGTATCCATGGGGCAAATGAAGTACGAAACCCCCCGATGTTTAGGAACATCTGGATCAGTTCGAGCAATAAGAATTCCGAATTGGCTTCGGTGTGCCCCAGAAGACCAGATTTTCGATCCATTAATGATGTAACGATCGCCGTCACGTACGGCCCGCGTAGCAAGATTCGCCAAATCCGAACCACTATCCGGTTCGCTGAATAGCTGACACCAAATCTCCTCGCCAGTCAGAATTGGCCACAAGTAACGCTCTTGTTGTTCTGGAGTGCCGCCATACAAAATTGTTGGCCCGGCCCAACCCAATCCAATTCCCCCAGCGGCACGCTTCACCCCAGCGGCAGCTAGCTCCTCATCAATGATGAGTTGATGAATCGGATCAGCTTCTAGACCGTACGGCTTTGGCCAGTGGGGAGCCACATACCCCGAACGAGCCAACGCTTCCTGGCTCGGATCGCCACCATGTTGACTCAACCACTCACGAATTTCCAGACGCCTTGGGTCATCATCTGCCGGCCAATCAAAATCCATGCACGGAGAATAGAACGCCCGGGACTCCTGCGGCAGAACCAGCTTCAAAAATAGATAACCGAGTCCTGNTTCTGTTACGCCAACGGCCATNGGGCCACTAAAGAAGCGAACCACCACCTCAAATGCCTAAGGTAAAACGAAAGATCGCNAGTGCAAGGAGGAGAAGCGGTGGAGGACTACAGCAGTGAGGCAGCCAACTTCAGGGCTGAAATCAAAATCTTTCTCGACGAAAATCTCCCATCGGCTTGGGCAGGAATGGGTGCATTCACGCCCGACGAACGCAAAACATTCGTATCAAACTGGCGCAAAACTCTCTCAGAACGTCAGCTGCTCGCGGTCGCGTGGCCGCCGGAGTACGGGGGAGNTGGATTAAGCCAAATGGAACGCACCGTACTTGCCGAAGAACTAGCAGCGGTGGGAGTACCTAACGGCACCGACAACGACATTTTCTCCATTGGCATGATCGGCCACACAATTATCGAGTGGGGCACAGAGGAACAAAAAGACCATTTCCTGCCGCGCATCCTCGATGGCAGCGACGTTTGGTGTCAGGGGTACAGCGAACCNAACTCGGGTTCAGACTTAGCTTCGTTGGCCACTCGAGCGGAGCTTGACGGTGACGAATGGGTTATTAANGGCCAAAAAATATGGACTTCTCAAGGGCATAACGCGAATTGGATTTTTGTGCTGTGTCGCACCGAACCGTCNGCTGTGAAACATGCCGGGATTTCCTTTTTGTTGTGCCCCATAGATCAACCCGGGGTTGAGGTCCGACCAATCGTTAACGCCTCCGGTCACCATGACTTCAACGAAGTCTTTTTCAATGACGCCCGCACTCCCAAGGACAACGTTCTGGGAGGAGTAAATAATGGNTGGGCTGTCGCGAACACACTCTTGGCGTACGAACGTGGAGACGATGCGACAACAAACGGAATTAGATATGGAGAAGAATGGCATCGTTTAGTAGAGGTCGCCCGGAGCTACGACAAGCTAGATGATCCCATCATGCGTCAACGTTTCACAGCGGCCTACACCACAACTCAAATCATGAAATACATGGGGTTGCAGACTGTTGCGCGTTCGATGCGCGGCTACAGCCAGGGNCCTGAGTCATCGCTCAACAAGTTGCTTTGGTCCGAACACCATCACCGATTTACAGAACTGGCAATGGACGTAATCGGCATGGATGCCACCGCTCCATCAGGCCGAGATGCAGCNACTGGAGTTGGGGTTGACGACGTCGGATCCCCGTTTTCTTCCCAGGCATGGGTTACCACCTTCATGGGAGCCCGACCTGGGTCGATTTATTCAGGCAGTAANGAAATTCAGCGCAACATAGTAGGGGAGCGAGTCTTGGGGCTTCCCAAAGAACCTCGGGCCGATGCTGGACCNTGGAATGAAACGAAACGCTCGTAATAGCTACTGAATATCTGGAGCGAGGCCCCGCACCACGAAATTAGCTTCACTCTCCAGAGCACGAACTGTCGCGAGGATGTCTTCCTCAGCAAAGCCGTTATCGCGGTAGTTCTCNAGGAGTTGCTGCGTATGGCGACCCATTGGCAACGGAACTTCGATCTCCTCGGCTAGTTCCACCGCCANTCCAATGTCTTTNCATGCCAAAGCATTAGTAAATGAGGGGGCCAAGCGATCGCGGAGTATGGCCCTAGTGCCGCTGCTCCAAACGAAACTAGCGCCGCTGCTTGCTTCAATCACTTCGCGCAACACACTCGGCTCCACACCCGCTTTGCTTCCTAATAGCAACGCCTCAGTGGCGCCCATCATGCCGATAAAGGCCAGCATGTTGTTTACCGCCTTCACCACATTGCCAGCTCCTACTTCTCCGCACCTGACCACTTTCGCGGCAAAGTGCTCCAATATTGGCTCTACGTATCCGAAGGCTTCTTCGGAACCGCCAACCATCACAGCCAAAGTTCCTTTCCGGGCGCCATACACCCCGCCCGAAACGGGAGCGTCAAGAAAATCCAAGTCTTGCTCTACGGCTTGTGCAGCCAGTGAGCGACTCAACGACGGAGAACTTGTGCTGAGGTCAACTACGACCCCGCCAGGCTGCATGGCACTAAAAACACCGCCGTCGCCCGCTACAACGTTTGCAACGTCGGAAGGCATAGGTAATGAAAGAAACACAACCTCNGCGTTCTCTACAACATCAGATACCGAGGACCCTTGAGTCGCGCCCCCTTCCACTAAACCCATAACTGCATGAGCATCAATATCGAATACAGACAAGTCGTGTCCCGCAGCAACGAGATGCGCTGCTATNGGACCGCCCATATTGCCAACGCCAATAAAACCAATACGCATAATGAACCCCCGCCCACAGTTTGNCCCGTGATTACAGGTAGTTGCCACGCAGAATGAGCCGCTGGCCGCCGTGGCATCTCAAAATCTAACGGGTTGCTAGTTCCCCTATNCCAACTTCCACCGTCAATCGGAACAGCGGCTCATTCTGCGCAGAAGCAACCCAACTAAGAGATGTGTATGCAACCAGAGGAAATCTGACTGCGGCTACTTCCCTGACGCAGCAAAGCCTTTCTCNAAGTCCTCAACAATGTCGTCAAGGGTTTCCAATCCGACTGACAAACGAATCAAGCCGGTGCTCACCCCAGCGTCAAGCTGCTCAGATTCTGAGAGTTGAGAATGAGTTGTCGAAGCAGGGTGTATCGCCAGGCTTCGAACATCACCGATGTTGGCTACGTGACTATGGAGCTCTAGCGCATCAATGAATCTACTTCCCGCTTCGGCACCGCCCTTAATGATGAACGCTGGAACCGAACCGTAACCCCGACCGTTGCCCAAAGAATGAAGCCGTTCGTGCCAAGGACTTGACTTCAAGCCTGCGTACTGGACTTTCTCTACTTGAGGGTGACTCTCTAAGAATTCCGCGACCCCCTGCGCATTGCTGAAGTGCCGTTCCATCCTCAAACTCAACGTCTCCAAACCCTGCAAAAAATAGAAGGCATTTTGAGGAGATATTGCGGACCCCAGATCTCTGAGTAACTGAACTCGAGCTTTGATAATGAAAGAACCATCTCCTAACGCCGGCCAGAAAGCGAGACCGTGGTAACTCGGATCAGGTTCAGTGAAATTGGGGAACCGTCCACTAGCGCCGTAATCGAAAGTNCCTCCATCAACGATTACCCCCCCGACGGAGTTGCCGTGCCCCCCAATGAACTTGGTCATTGAGTGGACCACAANGTCTGCGCCAAGCGCGAGGGGGTTCAACAAATATGGGGTAGCGACCGTGTTGTCAACCAGCAAAGGAATTCCTGATTCGTGTGCAACTTTTGCAACACCGGGAATGTCTAAGCAATCGTTACGTGGATTTCCGATGGTCTCCCCGTAAAACAATTTCGTATTGGGCTGAACAGCGGCGCCCCAGGCCTCAAGATCGTCGGGATCTTCGATGAAGGTGGTTTCGATCCCCATTTTGGGAAGCGANTANTGAAGCAAGTTGTACGTTCCNCCATAGAGAGAAGCCGANGCAACGANGTGATCTCCGGCCTCTGCCAAATTCAAAATCGCTAAAGTTTCAGCAGCCTGCCCTGAGGAGACTGCTAACGCGCCAGGTATACCAATCGCGGTCTCGGTNCCTGCCTCAAGGACTTGAAGTCGTGATTCAAGTACTGCCTGAGTTGGGTTCATGATCCGGGTATAGATGTTGCCGACTTCGCTTAGAGAGAAAAGATCAGAAGCATGATTGGTGTCTCTAAATACGTATGAAGTCGTTTGGTAAATAGGGACGGTTCTGCTTCCCGTCGCTGGATCCGGGACCTGCCCGGCATGAATTTGGTTCGTTTCGAACCCCCAGTTGTTAGCCATTAGTGCCTCCAATTTGCGTTGTGTTGCCTTGGAGGGGTGGACGAACATGCCTTCGTTGCCACGAAACAGCAAAAAGCTGTTCCTTAGGACACTTTGTTGCTTTGGTCGCAGACCTCAGCCATATCCCTACACGGTAGGAAAGCACCTTGGGTGTCCACCCCAGGTTGCTGGGTGCACCAAAGTGCACCGCTCTTGATAACGGAACAATCTCAGCAGGTTCTCTTGACCTGCGCAAATGAGTTGCGAAATTCATCGACCAAATTGAAAGGCCAGGAGTTGATCACTCTGTCACACTTAGGCGGTGCTCAGATTTCAACGAGTCACAGAAACCGATGCCGACGGGACAACGCGGCTCGTAACNATAGAGATCGCGGACCAGGCAATATTTCGGACCTCGAAAGCAGAAATGTGGGAGGGCAAGCTTCCATTCGCAGCTCTCATCGCTATCGAAGTCAGAAGACAAGGCGCATCAGACCTGGTCACCGCAGAAACCAAACATGGCCGAATTCAATGGAACCTTAAGAATGGCCAAGCGCTGGTAACAGCGATTGAACAACACCTCAACTAACTCACAGCTCTCGGTAGTTGAGAGTCCACGTATCTTTCTCATCGTGTTTGCCCGACTACCGCTACCTTCCAAGGTTTAGGCTCTGCCTAAGGAGACAGGAACTCTCATGATCACAGCTATGCCGCGAATCGCTATCGCAGTTAACGACTTTGATGTCGCTATCACCGTTTTCCGAGACCAGATGGGAATGTTTGTTGATGATTTCTCACCTGAAACAGTTCCCTCCCTGGGAGCTCACGTAGCGATGTGTCAGCCCCCGGGTGGCAGCAATATCGAACTGATGGCACCCTCGAACCCCGAGGAACCGTTAAGTCAAGCTTTGCAAAAGTTTTTAGATCGGCGAGGCGAAGGCGTATACGCGATGATGCTCGAAGCTCCTGACCCCAATGGTGAAGCCGAAATCTTGTTGGAAAGGGGCATCAAGGTGCTTCCCCTGATGAGAGGTGCAGGCGGGCGCGACATTCACCCCAGTTCAACGCACGGTGTTCTTATCCGCATTTATCCCGACGGTTCGGTCGCCCAACCGAGCAATCCGACGAGCGAAGCTCCTTACTTTTCGGGCATACAAAAGGTCATGGTTGCTACCCGAGACGCGAGCATTGCGGGCGAGGTGTACGGGGAACGCCTCGGTCTCGCTGCCGATGCCCCAGAAGTCGATGAAAAACGAGGGGTGCTCAGGCGTTTGGTTCGACCGCCACAAGGGGGCGTCATAGAACTCGTTTCCCCAGTCGATACAACCCAGCAAGTGGCGTCAGAGATTGATGAATTCCTTCAGTCAAAGGGCGAGGGTATTTGTGCTCTTGTGCTGAATGCAGGCGAAACAACCCAGGAGCAGGATTTCGAGTTGTTTGGCACTCGTTTCTTGATCGAAAAATAGACCCACTCCGAAGTCATTCTGCGATGACGATTCGGCGTGGGTAGTGCCAATCGTCGTATCATGAGGGACGATCAGTAAACGCTGACGGAAGGACATGAACCAATGAGTAGCGACGCGAACTTGGACTACGAGGTCATCATCGTTGGCGCAGGTGTAGCGGGTATCTACCAGATTAAGCGGCTCATTGACATGGGGGTAAAAGCGACGGTTCTTGAGGCAGACCCCGACCTAGGCGGCACTTGGTACAACAACCGCTACCCCGGAGCGCGGTTTGATTCCGAGAGCTACACATACGGGTATTCGTTCTCGCAAGAAGTACTTGATGAATGGCACTGGAAAGAAATGTTTTCTGGTCAACCCGAAAACCTCAAATATTTGAACTTTGTGGCTGACAAATTCAACTTGCGTGAACACATGCAATTTAACTGCAGGGTCCAAGCCGCAGTTTTTGACGAAAGCAACGAACTGTGGAATATAAAGGTTTCAGACGGTCGGGAACTCACTTGTCGTATCGTCATCCTCGCCCTTGGGCTCTTGTCCCAACCAACAATGCCTCGCGTCGAGGGAGTGGAGAAGTTTCAAGGGCGCTCCTGGCACACCTATAACTGGCCTCATGAGCACGTTGACCTCAGCGACCAGAGGGTAGGAATCATTGGTACCGGGGCGACAGCAATTCAAGTCATCGGCGAAATAGCTGACAAAGTAGGGGAACTCACGGTATTCCAGCGCCGACCCAACTGGGTAGCTCCGCTGAACAACAGTGAGATTTCCGAAGAAGAGATGGACCAAATTAGGGCCCGTTACGACGAAATTTTCGAAACTTGCGCTCGAACACCCGGTGGGTTTGAGCACGAGCCTGACCGTAGAGGCTTCTACGAAGTCAGCGAAGAAGAACGTTACGCGTTGTGGGACCAACTCTATGACGAGCCTGGATTCAGTATTTGGCTAAGAAATTTCCGGGAGATCTTTACAGATGAACAAGCCAACGCAGAGCTTTCTGAATACATAGCTGAACGGATTCGAGGCCGGGTCGATGACCCAATAGTCGCAGAGAAACTCATTCCGAAAGATCATGGCTTTGGCGTTCAACGAGTGCCCATGGAAACTGGATACCTAGAAGCGTTCAATCGTGACAATGTTCACCTCGTAGATATAAGCGACACTCCGCTGGAACGGGTTACTGAAACAGGTATTCGCACAAGCGAACAAGAATTCGAGTTCGACATCATCGTCTACGCAACTGGTTTCGATGCGATAACCGGCTCTTTCGATCACATAGACATACGCGGACGCGACGGTCTTACTTTGAGAGAAAAATGGTTCGATAACCCGACAACCTTCTTGGGGATGATGGTCTCAGGCTTCCCTAACTTGTTGATGCCGTCAGGGCCTCAGAGTGGGTCTGCCTCAACCAACTATCCGCGAGGTATCGAAAATGGTGTGAACTGGTGCACCGACCTACTTGAATACATGCTTCAACATGATCTCCAATATGCCGAGGCCACAGCCGAAGCAGAGCAGCGTTGGACCGATCATGTAATCAAGATGTATTCGGTCATGCTGATGAGAAAGGCTCAGTCCTGGTTCACCGGATACAACAGCAACGTAGACGGCCACGAGGCTGGGAAGATTCGCTACATGGTCTATAACGGTGGAACTCCCAAATACGTAGCAACCATTAATGATGTAGCCGACAAGGATTATGAAGGCATTCGATTCTTCGCTGAGTCTGAACCATTCGCGGGTGTTGCTACAGCTGGGTAAACGTTGTTACCTGAAGTCCGTTTTATTTACCCTTCGGAGTGAGAACCCGTACTGTCTTTTGGTCCACTGGATGAGAGGTCTTGGACGTTACGAACACAATCGGGACAGAGGTAGCGGCGGTCGTACACGCTCTCATTGCGGAGACGCCCGAACCGATCGGCCCAAATCTCATTCCAGAACACAGCATCACTGTCGGTTGTAGATAGCGAGTAGACCACTCCACACAGTTGGCAAGACACCAGTCCTAGCTGATACAGCAATTCAGATCGGGCTGAAGTCATAGGTCGATTGGCTGGAGCGAGCAGTGAACGATGACAAACCAAGTCGCGGTCTATTCGAATGAGCCCGATTCCGAGATGCTGTGCCACATTGAGTTGCTCCTCCGAGAACTCTGATTCCGGGGTGTAACAAGCAAGATATATCCGGTCTGCATGTACCGAATGAGAAGTTGCGTGCCCTGACGCAGAAATAAATTTCTTGGTTGATAACTGAACCTCTACTGCTGTGACCTCGAAATCTCCACCCAGTTGTCCGCCTGTATGTCGAATACCAACAGCGTCTGGTCGCGGGTCTCTCAATGTGCTTGGAATTGCAGGAACGAACACACAACCAGCTCCTGACGGAGCAACAAGCCAAGAAGCAACTGCATCCCGTAGATAGTTGGCGCTGATGTTGTTAGCCATTGGGTCAACCATCCCCTGATACTAGCTATAGGGATTTCCTTTGGGATCTGCGCATTCGTGGAGTAACTAAGCTGCCGGCATGCCGTCGAAAACAAAGCAAAAGCTCAACGTGAAGAAGTTGACCCAGCTCTTAGACGTGATCCGAGATCGTCGAAGCGTCAGAAGTTTTGACCCGGGAGACCGAGTGCCTCGGGAGACACTTGAGCAAATCGCTGATGCGGGAAGGTGGGCCCCTTCAGGGGCCAATTCGCAACCGTGGGAAATATGCATAATCGAAGACCCCCAGAGAGTGCAGGAAGTGGCTTCGGTCATGGCAAGTCAGGCTGACCGTCTCAATGAGCACTGTAAGGGATTTCCTCACGTCCACAAAAAACACTGGGTTCATGACTCAGTTGCGATATTGGCGGTATTTGTTGACCCTCGTTGGGCTGATACCTACCCGGTGGCATTAGAAGAAGATCTTGACCGAACCGAATATATGGAAAACCGTTCAAATATCTTGTTGGTATCAGCCGGAGCAGCGATCCAGAATTTGCAGCTAGCTACCACCGCCGTGGGGTTGACTAGCGCATGGCTGTCAGGAGGAGGAGAGCCCCAAACAGCGCTCGAATTGCAGAAACTTTTAAGTTTCCCTTCTAGTCACATTCCCTACGGAATCGTTCCAATCGGGTGGCCTCGACGCAAAGCAGAGAGTCGATGGAGGAGACCGATAGACGAAGTAGTTCATTGGAACGGAGCGATCGAGGCGAACCTGAGAACTCAAGAAGACATAGACCATTATCTGGCTAAGGAAAGACGACACTCAATTTATAAAGACGCAGAAGCTCGGCAACAACACCTCGACAGGCTTCCTAGCGACGGAGAAATCGACCCAGTCGACGACGGAAATCACTAAAGGTGTCAATTCTCTGAGCGTCGCGCTGTCGTAACTCCGCGAGAGAACCACAACCACAATCATCTACCTCAGGATCACCCAAGTGACGGTGAGGGCAGCCGAGTTGATGATCGAGCCAAACCACGCATTCGTGGTTGGTTCCATTTGGATTGACCCGCATGTATTTCTGCGCACCGCCAGCGAGAGGTTTGTCGAACTTCATTTAGACGAGGGTAGTCGTTGGTCCCTGCGGCTATTCCAATGGAGACGCAGTCTGCGCATCGGTAGGGACTCCTATGTTTGACCGTCCGGCCGGACAGTATTTGACTGGTGCTCAATCCACCGAAAGGAACCGATGTGA
>PBOM01000063.1 GCA_002724355.1 Actinomycetota bacterium
AATTGTTGGTTCAAAGCTGGCTGGGGTTTTCTCAGTAATGTCGTTGGTAATTTCATCGAGTCGGTAGCCAACAGCTAGGCGCGCAGCAATCTTGGCGATCGGAAATCCCGTGGCCTTGGAAGCCAGAGCTGAGCTCCGACTCACCCGCGGGTTCATTTCGATAACGACTTGTTCTCCTGTTTCAGGATGAACAGCAAATTGAACGTTGGAACCGCCGGTTTCGACTCCAACTCGGCGTATGCAAGCAAACGCTGAATTTCGCATCTCCTGATATTCGACATCAGACAGCGTTTGAGCGGGTGCGACGGTTATTGAATCACCTGTATGGACTCCCATCGCGTCAACGTTTTCGATCGAACAAATCACTACACAGTTATCGGCGTGGTCTCTCATGACCTCCAGTTCAAATTCTTTCCAGCCTTTGATTGATTGCTCTATCAAGATCTCAGAGATAGGGCTCGCCTCTAAGCCAAGCGCTGCAACGCGCTCGAATTCTTCTGGTGTGTGCGCGAAAGCTGTTCCTTTGCCGCCGAGGATGTAGGCGGGGCGGATGATGACGGGAAGCCCGATGTCTTCTATAACCGTCATGGCTTCGTCCATGTTGTGCGCTATTCCCGACTGGGCGCACTGCAAACCAATTTCTTCCATTGCTCGCCGAAAAAGATCCCTGTCTTCGGCAGTTGCGATGGCCTCACCGCTCGCTCCAATCATTTCAACGCCGTATTGTTCGAGAACGCCTGACTCAACCAGCTCTGTTGCGAGATTAAGAGCGGTTTGACCTCCCAAAGTGGGCAGGATCGCGTCCGGCCTTTCGCGTTCGATGATGGCGGTGAGGACATCAAGTTCAAGCGGTTCGATGTAGGTCGCGTCGGCAAATTCAGGATCCGTCATGATTGTCGCCGGGTTCGAGTTCGCCAGGATTATTCGGTAACCCTCATCGCGTAAAACCCGGCAGGCTTGGGTACCCGAATAGTCAAATTCGCAAGCCTGTCCAATCACTATCGGACCAGATCCAATAATAAGGATGCTTTCAATGTCATCACGTCTTGGCATTAGCTGGCACTCCCATTGAAAGAAGCCATTAGCTCAGCGAATTCNTGGAACAGATACCTCGAGTCGTGAGGTCCTGGGCTGGCTTCGGGGTGGTATTGGACACTGAACGCAGGAATGTCCGTGCATCTCAAACCTTCAAGGGACCCATCATTGAGGCATACATGAGTTTCGGTAACGCCTGGCACCGAACCCGATTCAATGGCGAAGTTGTGATTTTGGCTGGTGATTTCAATCCGGCCACTTTCGATGTTGCGCACTGGGACGTTGCCCCCATGATGACCGAACTTCATCTTGTATGACTTCCCGCCAAGCGCCAGAGAAAGAATCTGATGCCCAAGGCAAATTCCAAAGATCGGAACTTGACCGAGGAGTTCTCCCAGGGATTGGACTACCGGACCAGCCATTGTTGGGTCCCCCGGGCCGTTAGAGAGGAACACCCCGTCAGGTTCCAGTGCAAGCACTTCGTCACTCGACGTATTTGCGGGAACAACTATCACAGTTGCTACTTCCGCCAACTGTTCAACAATCGACCTTTTTATCCCTAAGTCATATGCAACAACCCGAAATGGGCCATCTCCTTCTTGATACGAGTGCTTTGTAGTTACTAGTCCGACAAGGTCGACGCCATCAGTTCCAGGTTCAGCTTGAGCTGCCTCCGTTAAACCAGCCACCGATCCGGACCCAAGTGCACCCGGCATAGCTCCATTTTCGCGTACGTGCCGCGTCAGCCGCCGCGTGTCAACTCCGGCAATTCCTGGCACCCCCTGGGATCGCAAGTAGCTATCTAAATCTCCTTCGCTTCTCCAATTCGATCGCCTCCTGGCCATTTCACGCACGACGACCCCTCTGCAGAAGGGCTGTTTTGCTTCGTTGTCGTCGGCCGTCACGCCATAGTTTCCGATATGGGGGTAGGTGAAATTGATGATTTGACCCGCATATGACGGGTCAGTTATGACCTCTTGATAGCCGCTCAAGACGGTGTTGAATACGACCTCACCGGAAGTCATTTCGACTTCCGCACCAATCAATTCACCTTCGAACGCTGTCCCATCGGCGAGCACCAATGCTCCTTCCCTGATGGCATTCATCTGATCACCTGCTTGTTCATTCCGGGAATTTCACCTACCTGTTTTCTGTTTTCTGTAGCCATCTCAATCGATCTCTATTCCCGAGCCGAGGAGTCTGAAGAGAACCGCCATGCGAACTGCTACACCATTGGTCACTTGTTGTTGCACTAATACGTTTGGTCGTTTATCTAAAACTGCATCTGCTATTTCAATTCCGCGATTGACTGGTCCAGGGTGGGTGATAGCGACTTCAGGTCTCAATTTCTCGGCTCGAGATTCCGTCATCCCGAAGCGTTCGATGTAGTCGTCAATCGAAATCAGGGATTCGTCGGTGATGCGTTCTTTCTGAATTCTGAGCAAACCCACCACATCGAGATCGGACAGAACTGCATCGAGATCATCGGAAANTTCGACCGGCCACTCAGAAACATCATCTGGCACGAGTGCTTCGGGTGCGACGACAGTAATTTTGGCCCCAAGGCTGCTGTAGGCGGCCACGTCGGTTCGAGCGACGCGACTGTGTTTGATGTCCCCCACTATTCCTATGCGAAGGCCCGATAGAGATGCCTGTGTGCCGGCAGCTCCGTTGAAGTGTTGGCAAAGGGTGTAAGCGTCAAGGAGTCCTTGCGTTGGGTGTGNATTTAGTCCATCGCCTGCGTTGATTACCGAAATGGTTTCTCCTACCGCATCGGCGATCTCTCCCGGGAGCCCCCCTGAGCTGTGTCGGATAACAAGCGCGTCAACGCCCAAAGCCCTGATTGTCTCAACCGTGTCTTGGAGAGATTCGCCTTTCGACAGGGATGATGTATGGGTAGGAAAGTCCAAAACATCAGCGGAGAGTCGTTTGGCTGCTAAATCAAATGACATTCGAGTACGTGTTGAATCTTCGAAGAAGATGAGTGCCACGGTTCGACCTCTAAGCGCTGGAACCTTCGGAATTGGCCTTTGACACACTTCAACAAATCTGTCGGTGAGATGCAGCAGTTCCCTCATGGCTTCGGTGTCGAGGTCGTTGAGATCGATGAGGTGATTACTCATTTCCTCATCTCCCCCAGCAGCACTCCTTCGGGATTGACGTCAACAACCTCGTCGCGGCGAGTCGGTAGATTTTTCCCGACGAAATCTGGTCGAATCGGGAGCTCCCGATGACCACGATCGATCACAACAGCTAGCTGCACAGCGCGAGGTCGCCCAAAATCAGTCAAAGCATCTAACGCTGCTCGAATAGTTCTGCCAGTGAACAAGACGTCGTCAACCAGCACCACAATTTTCCCTCCAAGATCAATTTGGATGTCGGTTTCTGCCTCAGGCATTACAGGTCGTAGCCCTATGTCATCGCGATATAGCGCTACGTCGAGAGTGCCGATGGGGACATCTACATCATCAATTTCGAACAGAATGCGAGCGATGAGTTGCGCTATCTCAACTCCACCGGTTTGAAGCGCTACAAGTACAACGTCATCAAGGCCCTGATTACGTTCAATAATTTCGTGGCTTATACGCGTGAGCGCTCTCCGAACTTGCGCTGCGTCCAGGACTGTGGTCCGGGCAACAAAAACGCCCCCATAGGGGGGCGTCATTCGGCGCTCGCGGTCGGCCACTACATTTCCTCCTGTCCGTACGAGCCTCGCTGAACTCGCTTCACGGTCAGGAGTGCATCCTAGTAGAAAGAAGCTTCGGCGCCGTGACCAATTCTCAGTCTGTTGATGGATTTACTGGAGATCGTTCGCTGCTGTTCCGAGCACGCCGTTAATGAAGGCACCACTTTCGTCTGTGGCACCGAAGCGGTTGGCAAGTTCGACAGCTTCGTTGATCACAACCGCTACCGGTAGTTGACGTGACTGCAATTCGTATATTCCTAGGCGAAGAATCCAGAGGTCCAGCATCCCTAGACGGTCTAAAGACCANCCCTCNTGNAGATACGCATCAANNTCAGCATCAATTCGNTCGATGTCANCTGNAACTCCAANNACNAGTTCNNTNACTAGCTCNGCNGGNGNTATCACCTGNCTNTNNANCANCTCGNNAGCTGNGATTCCNNTNANTTCTGACTCATAGAGCAGTTCGATNGTTCGCTCTCTTGCTTCTCGCTTTTTAGCGGAAGGAGCCGCAGCGAAAGGGTCATCGCTCACTCGTTTGCTCTCTCGATGTAGTCACCAGTTCGCGTATCTACCTTTAGTCGCTCCCCAGTTTCGATGAATAGCGGCACTTGCACGATGACGCCGGTTTCCATTGTCGCCGCTTTACGTGCTCCCGAAACTCGGTCTCCTTGGACTCCTGGTTCCGTTTCTTTGACTTCAAGTACTACCGAGGCTGGTAGTTCAGTACCTACTATCTCGCTCCCATACATCTGCAAAACGGCTGCATTTCCTTCGACGAGATAGTCGGGGGCATCACCCAATTGCTGCCGGCTGACTTGGAGCTGTTCATAGGTCTCACTGTCCATAAACACGAGTTCGCCACCATCTGAGTACAGGTACTGCATCTCGCGTTTATCGATGACAGCGCGTTCCATTTTCTCCCCAGCTCTAAATGTTCTTTCTACGACAGCTCCCGTTCGAACATTCTTCAAAGTTGTACGAACAAACGCTCCACCTTTGCCTGGTTTCACATGTTGAAATTCTGAGATTTGAAAAAGTCCATCATCCAAATCGATAGTCATACCGTTCTTAAAATCTGAAGTGGATATAGACATAGGTTTCCTTCGGCTATGAGATTGAACTAGATGATTGGGTCTTTCGGAGCAGTGGTGAGTCGCTGATATCCCGAAGATGTGACGAGCACCGTGTCTTCTATCCGAACACCACCAATACCGGGACGGTACACCCCTGGTTCTACAGTGACTACCTGAGATTTTTCTAATATGTCGTCACTTTGGGAGTTGAGCCAGGGACCCTCGTGGATTTCTAGACCTACGCCATGTCCTGTCCCATGAACAAAGTATTCAGAAAGGTTCTGCATTGCGAGATGCGATCGACAGGCATCATCAATATCGGATGCCTTTGCTCCCGGTTCGACCCTGTCGCATCCGCGATTCTGTGCGTTAATTACTGCCTGGAGCATGCCCAAGAGGTCCTGAGCTACGTCTCCAATCGCAAAAGTTCTAGTCATGTCAGAGTGATAGCCATCAATCACCGCACCGAAATCGAGAATTACTAAGTCTCCTGATCGAATGGTGCGATCTGATGGTCTTGCGTGAGGCAACGCAGCGTTAGGGCCGCTAGCACAGATGGTCTCGAAGGAAAGAGCTTCATCTCCTAGTTCGAGCATGGTGTGATCAAGAGCGCGCGCAAATTCGTTCTCAGTGGGCTCAGCAGCCAGGTCTGCCTTCACTGCCGCTAGGGCTTGGTCTGCGATGGTCGCTGCTGCCTGCAGGCGTACAACTTCTTCAGGCTCTTTAACCCTTCGCAAGTCTGAGAGCAGACCCTTTGCCGGCACCAATTCGGCTTCTACGCTTTCCCTTAACGCTTCAGCTTCACTCCAGGTAATACGATCCGACTCAAGGGCTAACGATTTCGCGGCAGAAAGTGTGACTTCGATTATCTCTTTGTGTTTTTTTCGGTCTCCGATACAAATATCGATTCCGGTTCCCGCTGTTTCTTTTGGTGCTTGTTCCCCGTATCGACCGTCTGTCAACAATTGCATGTTTTCATCGGTAACAAGCAGAGTGCCGGCGGAGCCAGTAAATCCACTCAGCCACCTCAAACTGGTGCTGTCAGATGTTAAGAAGCTGTCAATGCAAGCATCTGTCATAGCTTCACGGAGAGCAACAACGCGGGCTCCTCGTTGTAGTTCCGGGAGATCAATCATCGATTTGGGTGCACGCATCTATAGCAACGTCTATTGCTTCGATGTATCCCGCCCCACCCTTACCAACGATTGAAGCTGTGGCGACGGGTTCTACAACCGAGAGGTGGCGCCATGATTCTCGTCTTGCTGGGTCAGACAAGTGGACCTCGACGATGGGCCCCTCATAGGCCTCCAGAGCGTCGTGTAGCGCCCATGCATAGTGAGTAAGGGCACCAGGGTTAATCACTATTGCAGCCACTCGTTTACGCGCCGCGTGAATTGCGTCAATCAAGTCACCTTCATGGTTGCTTTGAATGTGTTCCAAGTCGAACTCTTGGGAATTGGCTCGCTCTCGAC
>PBOM01000009.1 GCA_002724355.1 Actinomycetota bacterium
TACTTCGTAGAAGGTTCCGAATACAGCCAGTTCGATGCGACTAACCAAACATGGGTCATGATTGGCGATGTTGTTGACGCCAACGGCGGCACTACAAACTGTCGCTGGGACAAAGCAAACGGTGGTTGCCGATAGTTGCAACTGCATACCAGTGCTTGACGCACTGATTGCTTAAATATTCAAGGACCGCCGGGCGTAAGCCCGGCGGTCCTTCACTTTTGTTGCCAAGCTTTGCGAAGGGCTCACGTCGGCTTTTGGACTTGCTAATACGAATATCGGACTACGGTGTCTGCATCGGTTACTTAATAATCGATAAGTAAGGGCAGCCCTTGAGATAGGGGTGGCTGCTCTCTGGACCCAAGGGGGGGTTAAAAATGGATATTCGAAGCAAGCTGTTACGCCTGCTTGCCGTTCTATTCGCATTCGGGCTCGTAGCGGCAGCATGTGGTGGCAGCGACGATGACTCTTCTGGTAGCTCTAGCGAAAACGCTACGGCTACGGCTGATGACCATGGCGACGATGACCATGGTGAAGAAGAGGAAGAAGAGGGAGGTGGACTTTCGCAGGATGCTGTTGAAAAAGCAGTGGCCGGTGAAGATGATTCAGAAGAAGAAGTTGACGATGATGCACCCACCTTTGATCGCTCGACGCTAGACGGAATCTGGGAAGAAGCTGCTTACAACCGGCAGCTAATGATTGATGAGATCACAGCCAAGATGAATGCTGGTGAATGGGGCGTTAACTCAGACAACGTGTTGATCGGACCGTCAGGGTTTGAGATCGATTTGAACGATTGTCCTTCAGACTGGAGCGAAACCCACGGTTTGACCGATGACTCGCTTCGTGTCGGGCAGACAACTGTGATGTCTGGCAACCTGGCCGCGTACGGCAACATTTCATATGGTTGGGAAAACTATTGGAACTGGATCAATGAAGAATTTGGTGGCATCGGGGGTCGCGAGCTCAAGATGATCATCAAGGACGATGGTTATGTCGCCGCTCAGACAATCGAGTTCGTTGACGAATTGATCGAGTCAGCAAATGTTTTCGCTCTACACGGACTCGGTTCGCCAAACGGTCTAGCGGTCTACGACAAGATCAATGACGAATGCGTACCGCACCTGTTTTACGCCTCGGGACACCCAGCATGGGGCGACCCTGTAAACCATCCATGGACCACAAGTCACCAGATGTCTTATTTGACTGAAGCTGTTCTGTGGGGCACATGGATTAAGGGCAATCTCGCGGACCAACTGCCAGTCAAGGTTGGTGGTCTCGTCATGGACAACGACTTCGGTCTGGCCTACGAGAAAGGCTTCGAGTACTACGCCGAGAACAACCCGGACGTAATTTCGGAATACCTGCCAGTTCGTCACGACCCGGCAGCCCCGACTCTGACGAACGAGGTCACCACCCTCGCAGCGTTCGACCCTGACGTCTTCATCTCGATGACAGCAGGCAACCCATGTCTCTTGGCGGTTCAAGAGGTGGAGGCCTCTGGTCTTCTTGACCGGATATCTGCCGCGTTCACACCATCTGTCTGTAAAGCCATTGCTGCCTACATGGCTCCTGCCGGAATGGCAGCTGATGGTTGGTGGGTTGTCGGTGGAGGCGTCAAAGACTCAACTGACCCGCAGTACACCAGTGAACCGTTCATAGCTTTCTTGAACGAGACCCTTGAGGCCGGTGGACTTGATCCGTCGATTTCCCTCCTGGCCACTGGTTACTACTTCGCGTACCCATGGACGGAAACCCTTCGTGTCGCCAACGAGTTACCGGGCGGCATGACCCGAACCAACGTCATGTTGGCTGCGCGAAGCATTGACATCTATCACCCACTCATGATGGACGGTGTTGCCTATGAGTTGGACGGAGCAGCCGATGCCTTCGCAATTGAAGGTTCGGACTTCAGCCAGTTCGATGCAGTAGGCCAAACCTGGAATATCGTCGGCGATATCGTCGATGGGAACGGCGGATCCCCCAACTGTGCTTGGGATAAGGAGAACGGCGGCTGCTAATCAACTAATGCTGACTTAACATGGCCAACCGGCCATGAGACGTCGAATACTGATAGGACCGCCGGGCGTAAGCCCGGCGGTCCTTTGTTTTTCCACATAACGAAAGTCCCGCAAATCTTGTGTGCCGGCGGATTTGTGCCGTACTGTGCAAAAGCCGCTAACTACATGGCGGCCTTAGATCACGCACCTGGGATCTAAGACAACCGAAAATTGGGAGGACCCTAATGGGTGTTCGACGCAATATCTTGCGTCTTCTCGCCGTGCTTTTTGCTTTTGCGTTTATAGCGGCAGCATGCGGCGGTGATGACGACAGCAGTTCCTCAAGTGGTAGTGAAAGTCAAACTACCGCTGACGATCATGGTGATGGTGACCATGACCACGAAGAAGAGGAGACCGGTGGCGGCCTAAGCCAAGATGCGGTAGAAAAAGCCGTTTCAGGCGATGACGACGCTGCAGAAGAAGTTGATGAAGAAGCACCCAGCTTTGATACATCAACAATGGAAGGTTTAGAGGAATCGTGGGCGTACAACCGCGAGAAGCTCATAACCATGATTACCGAGAAAATGGACTCCGGTGAATGGGGTGTCGGAAGCGACAACATTCTTCGAGGCCCAACCGACTTCGAAATTGACCTCAACGACTGCCCATCTGACTGGAGCGATACCGGCGGACTAACTGCAGACGCAATCAGAATTGGCCACACCACAGCACAATCAGGCAACCTCGCCGCCTATGGCAACATCGCCTACGGCTGGGACTCCTACAACAACTACGTCAATGAAAACGGCGGCATCGCCGGGCGCGATATCGAACTCATCGTCAAAGACGACGCATATGTCGCTGCTCAAACTATTGAGTTCATCGACGAGCTCATCGAGTCCGAAAATGTGTTCATGATCGTCACTCTTGGATCCCCCAATACCCTCGCTGTGTACGACACGATTAACGCCGAGTGCATTCCTCAACCATTCGTGATGACCGGGCACCCAGCCTGGGGCGACCCCGAGATTCATCCATGGACTAGTGGCATGATCATGTCGTACTCCACCGAAGCCGTTCTTTGGGGAACATGGATCAAACAAAATCTTGCTGACCAGCTTCCAGTAAAGGTCGCCGGCCTCGTAATGGACAACGACTTCGGATTGGCGTACGAGCTTGGTTTCGAAGCCTATGCAGAAGATAACCCGGACATTGTCTCCGAGTACCTGCCGGTTCGTCATGACCCAGCTGCACCGACGCTCACCAATGAGGTCACCACCATCGCCGCCTTTGCTCCCGACGTCTTCATCTCAATGACTGCCGGCAATCCGTGCTTGTTAGCCATCCAAGAGGTAGAGGCCTCAGGCCTTCTTGACACGTTGTCAGCCGCATTTACCCCATCGGTGTGTAAGGGAATTGCTGCGTACATGGCACCAGCTGGAATGGCAGCAGACGGCTGGTGGATCGCTGGCGGTGGCTGGATAGACAGCACCGACGCGAACTACGTCGACGCGCCATATATCAAGTTCCTTAACGACACGCTTGCTGCGGACGGTCTTGATCCAACAGTGAGTCTTTATGGCACGGGCTTCGGCGACTATGGATGGTCGTACAACGAAGTTCTACGAGTAGCAGCAGAGCTGCCCGGAGGTTTAAGCCGAAGCAACTTCATACTTGCTCTTCGAACCTTCTCCGGTCATCACCCCAAGCTCCAAGAAGGAATTGAGTTCGGCGCGTGGGGAGCCAGCGACGGGTACTTCGTTGAAGGTTCAGACTTCAGCCAGTTCGACGCCACTAACCAGGCGTGGGTGCAGGTCGGAGATCTTGTCGACGCCAATGGTCTTTCCCCGAACTGCCGTTGGGACAAAGACAATGGCGGATGCCGATAACTTTTCGGCCAAAAACTAACTAGACCCCTCCGGGTCTAAACCGAAGATGGGAACCGTTGAATAAAAGTTCGGCGGTTCTCATCTTCTTTTCGCACACTATTGCGAAAAGATTGCGATTCCCGCCGTTGCCTCATTTCCAGATGACGGCAGCCGATGTTCCGCCTAGAGTCTCGCCAGTGCACTTACAGAGTGTTCGGTAAGGCAACGTACCGTGCGTTGCCGTAACTCAAAAAGAAATTAGGGGGAATTGCCGATGGGCATTCGACGAAATCTTTTACGTCTCCTCGCCCTCCTCTTCGCTTTCGCCATGGTGGCGGCAGCGTGCGGGAGCAGCGACGATGACTCTTCAGGCAGTGGTAGTGAAAGCGCTACCGCTACTGCTGACGACCATGGTGATGATGACCATGGTGAAGAAGAAGAAGAAGACACCTCGATTGGTGGTGGCTTGTCCCAATATGCTGCTGAAAAAGCGATAGAAGGCGATGATGAAGAGGAAGAGGTCGATGACGACGCTCCTACCTTTGACCGGAGCACTCTTGACGGCATCTGGGAAGAAGCTGCATACAACAGGCAGAAAATGGTTGACAAGATCACAGCCAAGATGGATGCCGGTGAATGGGGCGTCGGCGACGACGGCATTCTCCGAGGACCAGCTGGATTTGAAATCGACATGAATGATTGCCCAGCGGACTGGAGCGACACTACTGGTATCACCGATAGCGAAATTCGCATTGGTCACACCACCGCTCAGTCAGGCAACCTCGCTGCATACGGCAATATTGCTGTCGGTTGGGATAACTACCTGCAGTGGGTTAACGCCAACGGAGGCGTTGCTGGACGAGACGTCACCCTCCTCGTTAAGGATGACGGTTACGTAGCGGCTCAGACGATCGAATTCATCGATGAGTTAATCGAATCAGAGAACGTCTTTGCCCTGCTCACTCTTGGTTCACCGAACACGCTCGCCGTGTACGACCAGATCAACGATGAGTGCATCCCACATCCATTCGTGATGACCGGACACCCAGCTTGGGGCGACCCCGTAAATCACCCATGGACCACCGGACTTCAACTTTCCTACTCAACTGAAGCCATTCTGTGGGGTACCTGGATCAAACAGAATCTTGCTGATCAGCTTCCAGTAAAGGTTGCCGGTCTGGTTATGGACAATGACTTCGGCCTTGCATACGAACTGGGCTTCGAGGCCTATGCCGAAGGAAACCCAGACGTGGTGTCGGAATACCTTCCAGTCCGTCACGACCCGGCAGCTCCGACGCTGACGAATGAAGTGACCACCATCGCAGCATTCTCACCGGATGTGTTTATCTCCATGACCGCTGGTAACCCATGCCTGCTTGCAATTCAGGAAGTGGAGGCTGCAGGTCTGCTTGAAGACCTACAAGCGGCATTTACTCCCTCTGTCTGTAAAGGCATCGCCGCGTATATGGCGCCTGCCGGCATGGCAGCAGATGGCTGGTGGATTGTCGGCGGTGGTAGCAAGGACACCACCGACCCGAAGCACATGGACGAACCGTTCATCAAATTCGTGAACCAGAACCTTGAAGACGCTGGACTTGACCCAGCTATCTCCCTGTACGGAATCGGCTACACATATGGCTATCCGCACGTGGAGGCACTGCGAGTAGCAGCTGAACTGCCCGGTGGTCTGACCAGGACCAACTTCATCATGGCTGTTAGGAATATCGACATCTATGGGCCACTGACCCTTGACGGTATTACCCTGGCTATGAACGGCGCAGCTGACGGCTACTTCGTAGAAGGTTCGGACTTCAGTGTGTTCGATGCGACGGAGCAAACCTGGACCATGGTCGGCGACGTCGTTGACGCAAACGGAGCCTCACCCAACTGTGCTTGGGACAAAGACAACGGTGGTTGCCGATAAGGGCTCTGACCACCATCAAATGCGTTTGAAATAATTAGACGCTCTGAAAGGGCCGCCGGGGACTTCTCCCGGCGGCCCTTCAGTTTTTGGATTAATCGTCTGCTAGCAAGGCTCGACTTATGACCAACTTTTGGATCTCACTGGTACCTTCACCGATGATCATTAACGGCGCGTCTCGGTAATAACGCTCAACCGGGTACTCAGTGCTAAAGCCGTTCCCTCCGTGAATTCTCATAGCGTCGAGCGCCAACTCACTGGCGGTTTCAGAAGCGAACAGTTTGGCCATTCCGGCTGCTAAGTCGACCCGTTCACCAGCATCTGCCTTCCGCGCTGCCTCATAGGTAAGTAGGCGCGCCGCTTCTAGNTTCGTTGCCATTTCTGCCANNTTNAAAGCGATCGCNTGNTGNTGACTGATTGGNCGACCGAACGCTTCNCGNTCCTTNGCGTANGACAANGCNGCNTCATANGNGGCTTGGGCAACGCCAACACCGCGTGCTGCAACGTTGATTCGCCCAAGCTCCAAAGCAGATAGCGCCCAGCGAAGCCCGTTTCCTATCCCTTCGTCACCACCTAGCAACTGATCGTGGTTGAGGCGGTGGTCGACGTAAGACATTTCAACTGTCTCTAGGCCGCGGTAGCCGAGCTTGTCTATTTTTCGGCTGATACTTATCCCCTCGCTACCTTCACTGCCGGGCGTCTTCTCAACAATGAAGCACGTGATACCACCTGAGTTCTCTTCCTCCCCATCGGGTACGCGTGCTAGTAACGCGACAACACCGGCCTTCTCGCCATTAGTTACCCACATCTTGGTGCCGTTTATCACCCACTCACCACCGTCACGTTCAGCCCGACATCGCAAAGCCCCAGCGTCGGACCCACTATCTGGTTCCGATAAAGAGAAACAGCCTCGAAGCTCACCCGTAGCCATNGAGGGCAACCACTTCAACTTCTGTTCATCGGAACCGAACTTGCTGATCAGCTTTGCGCAAATCAAATGACTATTGATAATTCCAGCAAGAGACATCCACCCACGCGAGAGCTCCTCAATTACCCGGGCGTACGTCATGTTGTCCAATTCGAGGCCACCGAACTCNGANGGAATTGTGGCTCCAAANAAACCAAAGTCGGCCATCTGAAACGCCATATCGGTCGGGTACTCATCAGGCAGTTCGAACTCGGAAGCNTGAGGAATCACTTCTGCGTCAACCCAATTTCTCAACGCCGCGAGCATCTCGTCTGCTATGTCTATGTCGGTCATAATGACTCCATTTCACAATGGGGGCATCTATTTCCTACTATTCGTATTGACCTCACGCCTCATTTGGTGAACGAATCTCGTAANGAGGTCACGACGATCGGAGAGCTCCATGAAAATTTCGATGGCCCTCGGGGCNGGTGCAAGCCTTGAACCCAGCAGTTTGGCCCGCCACGCTCAAAATTTGGAAAGCGCAGGGGTAGATCTCGTATGGGGTGGAGAGATCTATGGATACGACTTGGTCTCAACACTGGCGTTTGTCGCAGGGCAAACAAAGAAAATGGAACTAATGACTGGCATCTTGCCGGTCTATTCGCGTAGTCCAGCCTTAATTGCTCAAACTGCGATCACAATAGACACCCTTTCCGAAGGCCGATTTGTTCTTGGGCTTGGATCGTCAGGCCCGCAGGTAATTGAAGGGTGGCACGGAGTGCCCTTTAAGAAGCCGCTCGGTATGACACGAGATGTGATTGAGATCTGTCGCAAAGTCTGGTCAGGTGACAAGGTCGAACATGAAGGTCGTGCTTTCAACCTTCCACTAGCTGATGGAGAAGGCACTGGTCTCGGCAAACCTCTGAAGTTGATGTGTAAGCCATACCGTCAAGACATACCTATTGCAGTTGCCTCTATTGGACCTAAAAACGTTGAGATGACAGCAGAACTAGCCAATCTGTGGCAACCAATACATTTCCTCCCCGAAAAATTTCATGATGTGTGGGGAGAATCCCTGCATGCCGGTAAGGCAAAANGGTCAGAGGACTTGGGTCAACTAGAAATNGTGGCCGGNGGCACCGTCGCCCTNGGAGACGGACCGCATGTAGAGGCAGCCAGAAAAGCGGTGCGAGACAACACAGGCTTCTACGTNGGGGGAATGGGAGCTANAGACCAAAACTTCTANAACGACCTTTTCAAACGTTACGGCTATGAGCAAGAGGCACAAGAAATTCAAGATCTCTTCCTGAGCGGGAAACGAGATGAAGCATTTTCGAAAGTCCCCGATGATTACATTGACCGAGCCAGCTTGACNGGTGATGAGGGAAGAGTCCGCGAACGGATTGAGGTATATAAAGAGGTTGGAGTCACATACCTCAACATCGATATCCCGGGCGATACCGAAAACCCTCTTGAAGTTATCGAAAAAGTGAAAGCGTGGGCTGAGTAGCCAGTGACGCGCCCTTCGGCCAATGAGCGCTTTAGCGCAGCAGCAACTCGCTTAGGACTTGAGCCGGACATAGTTCAATTCCCAGANGACACCAGGACCGCAGCCCAAGCAGCTGCGGCTCTCAAATGTGAATTGGGCCAGATCATCAAGTCGCTGGTCTTCAAGTGTGAAGAGCAACCAGTTCTTGCGCTCACCGCAGGTGACCGACAAGTCGACACAGAAAAGCTTGGCGCCCTGTGCGGCGGAACTATTGGGAAAGCCGACGCAAAAATAGTTAGAGAGGCGACCGGCTTCGCGATCGGTGGTGTCCCACCCTTTGGTCATGCGAGTCAGCTTTCCTGTTGGATCGACCAGAACATTTACCGATACGAAATGGCCTGGGGAGCCGCTGGTACCCCAGACACGGTTTTTGCGATACAGACTGCAGACCTAGTGCGTCTCAGCGGGGGACAGCGCGCAGAGTTCACTAACTGAAGTGATGCTTATACACGTTGCGGTAAATCTCAACGTAATGTCTGTGCATGGCAGCACACCGAACAACAATCACTCCTCGATTCGGAGAACTAGATCCTTACAACCATGTCAACCACGCGGCCTACATNGCTTATTTTGAGGCAGCGCGGTGCGTCGCCTTGGANGACATCGNCATGTCCCTCTCAGATCTCAGCGATCGAGGTTTTCAAATTGTTGTCACCAAACTNGAGGTGCAATTCCGCCAGCCAGCNACAGCTCGAGACTCACTANTTGTCGAAACACAGATTCAAGAGATGAAACGCGTCAGCTCGAANTGGAGACAACAAATTCTTCGAGAAAGCGATNGCGCTCTGCTTGTTGAAGCTCAGATCACCTTGGGAATCTGTGACGCCAATGGGAAACCNACTCGACCTCCCGAAGATCTAAACCAGTCACTTTCCCGCCTTGCGGTGGATTGAAAACAACTAGTTCCCTTGACTATGACGAGTCGTTTTACACAACAGGGGTGAGTCCACCATCTATGTTGATCGACGCGCCAGTCAGATANGAGGCNGCGTCACTAGCCAAGAAAAGGGCAAGATTNGCAAATTCCTGCGCGTCCCCCATNCGCCCGATTGGAATTCGGCGGCCGATTTCATCTACGAANTCATCGAAGGTCCGGCCNGCNGGATCGTTTTCCCAACGCTGAACCCACTGATGGCTTACGAGAAAGCCCGTGTTCAGAGCATTAACCAAAACTCCGTCAGACGCGAACTCCGATGCTAGAGCTTTCGTCATCGCCATTCCCGCGGCTCGCGCTACTGACGTAGGGCAACTTGCGGCGCTGGGTGCCTTAGCAGCGGAGTTCAAAGTATTGATGATGCGCCCCCANCGTTGCTCTCGCATATCAGGTATGCAGAGGCGACACAGNTGCGCAGCNGAGAAAAACTTGAGGTTAAAGTCGTCTAACCAATCNTCAGGGCTGACTTCCAGAAACGGTTTTGCATTGGATGTCCCCGCGTTATTGACCAAAATATCGACTGGCCCAAAAAACGACGTCACCTCGCTATGGGCTCGGGTTACCTCATTCACATCACCTACNTCAGCGGAAATAGCCAGATACTTCCCGGAAGGACGNGCCNTTTGTAAGGCGACTTGGGTGTCCGCCAAAGCCTCAGGATCTCTGGCGATAACAGCCACATCTGCNCCAGCATCAGCAAAAGATTCGGCCATCGCTCTACCGAGACCCCTGCTTCCCCCTGTAATCAACGCACGACGTCCACTGAGGTTTATCTCCATGAACTGAACCTAGTTCTGCGATGCTANGAATGCTGGNGATCCCAGCGAATGAGACCTTCCTGCACGCATGTAGCAATTAAGTTGCCACCCCGATCAAAGAAGCGCCCACTACCCAAACCGCGCGCTGCCCCGGTAGTNTCTACCTTCTGTTCGTAGAGAAGCCAGTCGCCAGCATCTGGCTGACGATGAAACCACATTGAGTGATCCAAACTCGCGCCGCTCAAACGGTCATCTTGCCAGCGATAGCCGTGAGGCAACAAAACATGATCTATCAGGGTGGCATCGGCAAGATAGGCGAGCGCCGATTCGTGTAACTGTCGGTCTTTACCCAGAGGCTCATTGACGCGCATCCACATTAATTGAGGTTCTGTTATGGGAAATCCCTCAGGCCCGTCAGGCGGGTTGATATAGAGAATGTCCATTGGCCGATTCCTCCCATGCCATGGACCCTCTAAATCTGGGGATTGTGACTCCCAGAATTGGTAATACGACACTAAGTCGTCGTCGGGTTGCGGAACATCAAAACGAGTTGGGGGAGACCACTCAAGGCCCACCTCTGGAACCTGAAAGGAGAGAATGCATCGAAATAGTTCTTTGCCTGCTTGGTACGCGACTACTTGGCGGGCGCTGAAGCTTTTGCCGTCTCTGATCGTTTCGACTTCCATCTCGGTCTCAAGTTCTACATCGCCAGGTCGCAAGAAATAAGAATGAGATGAATGAACGAACCTATCTGAATCGATGGTGAACTGAGCCGCCCGCAATGTGTGGGCGAGGAGCTGACCTCCGAACGTTCGTATTCCTTTCTCTGGGGCGCTTGGAGCCACAAACGTAGTGTCGCCAACACGCTCGAGGTCCATGAGTTTCCGAAAAACATCTGACACAAGAAGCAACTTAGCGAGCTAAGGGGCTGCTTGGCCCTCTAGGCTCGCCAAACCGCCCTTAGATAGGAATCAAGCGTGAGTTGGGAATCCGAAATTAATGAGTTACGGCAACGAGAAGCCTTTGCTGATGAGCTCGGTGGGGCAGACAAGGTAGAGCGCCAACACCACTTCGGAAAGCTGACCATCCGCGAACGAATTAATGAGATCGCCGATCGAAACTCTTTCCACGAGATCGGCAAGACTGCTGGAGTCGCACAATATGACGATGATGGAAATCTTGTTGCCTTAACCCCATCAAACTTTCTTTTCGGACTAGCTCGTATCGCCGATCGCCCGGTGTTGTTGTCCGGTGACGACTTCACGGTTCGAGGTGGTTCTGCTGATGCAACTATCCCTGGCAAGCGCGACACGGCAGAAGGCATGGCTTTGGAATTAAAGATTCCCCATATTCGTCTCGTAGATGGAATGGGCGGGGGAGGATCGGTAAAGACTATTGAAATGGCGGGACGAACATATATCCCCCAGCTCAAAGGGTGGGAAACAATAGTGAACCATCTCGCAGTGGCGCCGTCTGTGTCCTTAGCCTTAGGGTCGGTTGCCGGAATCGGTGCAGCCCGTGTCGCCACCTCCCACTATTCAGTGATCGTTCGGGAAAGCGCCCAAATGATGATCGCAGGCCCAGCATTGGTGGAACAGGCTCAATTAGGGGACCACGGGAAAGAAGAACTCGGTCACGCCAACATTCACACGGCAAACGGTGCCATTGACGATGCTGTTGACTCGGAGTCTGAAGCCTTCCAGAGGGCCAAAGATTTTCTTTCATACCTTCCATCCAATGTTGATGAATTAGCACCACGCGCGACGCCAACCGACCCAGTTGAACGAAAAGACGAAAGTTTGCTTTCAATCGTTCCGCGCGAACCGCGGCGCGTCTACCAAATGAGACAAATTATCGATTCCGTATTTGACTCCGATTCGTTCTTCGAAATCGGTTGTTCGTGGGGCAAATCGATCATTACCGGTTTTGCGCGATTGAACGGCTTTCCCGTAGCAGTATTTGCCGAAGACCCTTACCAGTACGGAGGAGCTTGGACCGCTGACGGTTGCCGAAAACTTATTCGCCTATTAGACACCGCCTCAACCTTTCACCTTCCCGTTGTTCACCTTGAAGACTGCCCCGGGTTTCTAATTGGTAAGGAATCCGAAGAGACGGCCACTATCAGATACGGATCCCAAGTACTCGCCGCCTTAGGGCAACTCACCACTCCATTCGCATGTGTCGTCATAAGAAAAGCCTTCGGAGTGGCCGGCGCTGCTAACAACAAACCCGGCTACCACAGTCTTCGTTACGCTTGGCCATCGGCTGACTGGGGCTCGCTGCCCATCGAGGGTGGCATTGAGGTCGCCTACAAGCAGGACCTAGCCGACTCCGACGACCCTGAGACTCTTCTCGAAGAAATCAGAGAGCGCCTCAACCGAGTCAGATCCCCCCACCGAGCGGCAGAATTCTTTGAGATCGAAGAGATAATCGACCCAAGGGATACCCGACCGATCTTGTGTGAGTGGGTTGATTTAGCTCAACGGGCAATAACCACCGGCCCGTCATCTTTCACTTACCGACCATGACACAGGAGATTTGCGCTAAACAATCGCTCACGACCGATATGCAGGTTTACTAAACCCCAACCCCAGAGGAAAGAAATGCGTCCCAGTTACAACGAAGAAGCCGAAAGCTATCGACAGAAAATCCAGGCTTTCTTGGGCGAACATCTGCCCCCGAACTGGAGTGGCCTTGGTGCGCTGGACGAAAACTCCCGCGATACTTTCATCGACGAGTGGCGGTCCCTGCTAGCCGAAAACAAACTGCTTGCTGTGTCATGGCCCGAAGAATATGGCGGCGCTGGTCTGAGCGAAGTTGAACGCATCGTCCTTGCCGAAGAATTCGCGAAGGCTGGAGTGCCCGAAGGTAACGAAAACGACGGATTTTCCATCACGATGGTTGGAAACGCGATCATTCAATGCGGCACCGAAGAACAAAAGCGACAATTCCTTCCCCGAATAATCAGCGGCGAAGATCGTTGGTGTCAGGGATACAGCGAACCCGATAGTGGCTCAGATCTGGCCAATCTTGGCACTCGCGCTGTGCTCGACGGAGACGAATGGGTGGTAAACGGCCAAAAGGTATGGACCTCGAGCGGCCACACCGCCAACTGGATATTCGTACTTTGCCGAACAGCGCCTGAAGCCCCGAAACACAAGGGAATTTCATTTCTACTAGTTCCCATGAACCAGGCTGGGGTGGAGTGCAGACCCATCATCAACATCAGTAACCGACACGATTTCAACGAAGTCTTCTTTTCCGACGCCAAAACCCCTAAAGATCACGTAGTAGGTGATGTAAACGATGGATGGCGAGTCGCAAACGTATTGCTCGGTTTCGAACGGGGCCACGGCGCTACGACCGATGCAGTGAGATTCCGAGACGAATTCGAGCGAGTGCGTTTAGTAGCTCAAGATCGCGGGGTCACAGCTGACCCACTAATGAGACAAGATCTCGCAAGAGCACATAGCAAAGTTGAGATAATGAAGTGGATGGGTCAACGGCAGGTCACCTCGGTGCTCGCCGGGAACCCACCAGGTCCAGAGTCGTCTCTTCATAAGCTGCTTTGGAGTGAATATCACCAGTGGTTTACTGAGAAGACGATGCACATTCTTGGGGCAGAAGCCATGACTCCTAGCGGCGCGCAAGCGGCCCACGGCATTCAAACAGATGCCATCGGTGCAGAATTTTCAGCTCTCGCATGGGTGCAGACGATGCTTGGTGCCCGTCCCGGAACTATTTACGCTGGTACATCAGAAGTGCAACGAAACATAGTGAGAGACCGAGTGTTAGGTCTGCCACGAGAGCCGCGAGCAGATAGCGGCCCTTGGAACGAAATAGGGAAAAACTAGTTAAAGGAATTGAGGGGGACATTCAGTATGGATCTTCGACTTGACGGCCAAACAGCACTTATCACGGGGGGCTCAGCCGGAATAGGCAAAGGAATCGCCAAGGCGTTCGCTGATGCCGGCGCCCAGGTGATGATCACCAGCCGGAAAGCTGACAAATGTGAAGCTGCGCTTACTGATATCGGAGGCGATAGTGATTACATCGCTTCACACATCGGTCAGCTAGAAGAAGCTGAACGAGTGATCGACGGCACGATCGAACGATTCGGAGCGATCGACATTTTGGTCAATAACGCTGCGACGAACCCGTGGGCCGGACCCATGATCGACTGCGATGTACCCAGGCTCGACAAAACATACGAAGTTAATCTCCGCGCCCCGCTTCAATGGACACAAACAGCATGGCAAAAGTGGATGCAAGACAATGGCGGATCCGTCATCAATATCGCTTCGGTCGGCGGCTTTACTACCAGTGAAGCTCTAGGTGTTTATTGCATGTTCAAAGACGCTCTGATGCATATGACTAGACAACTAGCCGCAGAAATGGGACCCAAGGTTCGAGTGAATTGCATCGCCCCTGGTCTCATTCGTACCGACTTCGCAAAGGTCTTGTGGGATGGTCCCCGAGGGCAGATGATCTCCGACATGCTCCCACTACAACGACTAGGAGAGCCCGAAGATATAGGCGAAGCAGCCCTATACCTCTCAGCTGGAGCATCTTGGATGACGGGCAACACTATGACTATTGATGGTGGAGAGCTCATACGTATTGCTGGCGAGTTGCCGATCGAAGAGGGGTGAAGCAACTCAGCTGGCGGGTTTTGCCGCTTCTGATTTGGACCTGCGCGGTCTGGGCATCTCGTGCCAGAAACGTGCTTGCTAACGATGACCTAACTTCGCTCGGATTGAGTGGTCGGCTTGCGGTAGTTGGCGTATTTCTCGTGCTTGCGCTAGCCGTTTTGGTTCAAGGAATTCGGAAAAGTGACATCAAAAGACCGCTTAGTATCTTGGCAGCTTGGTCAACTGGATATTGGCTCATCCGGGGTGGCGATATTCTTCTTGACTCTCAATGGTCTTTAGGGTTTAAAGCCACCCACACAACGCTGATGCTTGGCACCTTTGCTCTGGTTGTTCTTGCTATCCGCAAACCCAATCTCAATTGAGTCCAACTACGCGAGCAAACCAGTCCCATACGACCGACGGGTCCTCGACCATTGCGTTGTGCCCCAAACCTTCAAAAACGTGAGGTACGCCCGTAGGCATATCAGCGTGATCCTCCGCGGAAACAAGTGGATCATGTTCACCTATTGCCATAAAAACTGGTGCCAACAGACCTCTAAGCACATCGGCAAACGGGGGCGACCCCTCAACCACGAGCACGCTTTTGGGATCCTGACATACTTGCCACCCCCCAGACGTCTCACAGATACCCCGCTCGACAATAGGACTGGTTAGTTCCAAAACCCCGAAGAGCCCTGAAAGCTTCAGAAACCATTCAGCCGCTCCGTCTCGGTTCTCAAAGAGCCGCGAAGGTTTGGCCGCCACCACAGGAAGCCCGAGCAGTTCTTCTTCAGTCCAAACCAGCTTGACGCCAACCATGCCCACCGCAATCGGAGGGTGGCCAAAGAATCCGGTAGCGAGAGCGCCTCCCACAGCACCACCCATCGAATGGCCCAACACCACATACTCTTCGTCGCTCTTAAGGCATGCAGCAACTTCCGTAGCCATAGATCCGAACGAATACGTATCCGCCCAGCCTGAGGAACCATGACCAGGTAAATCAGGAGCAAGGACGCGACCACCCCAAGCAGCGGCCTTCACAAGTGGGTCCCACACCTGACCTGTCGCGCCGAGACCATGAAGCAGAACGAGTGTTGGGTGAGTAGAAGTCATCGAGCAATGGTACTTGGGGGACGAAACTCCTACCTCCCGAAGCGCGCTCTCACGCTCGCTCACATTTCATTCCACTAATGCAGCGCACGTGTTGTTCTGGTGGCACCATGTAACGGTGCGTGCTGATCGAACCCCCTTCCGAGGGTGGAAAGTTGTCAACGCGGGCATCCTGATTCAGTTCATTCAAAGCGCCCTGATCATGCAAGCAATGGGCAGCTACCTGGTTGTCCTCGAGCGACAATTCGGTTGGAGTAAATCAGTCTTATCTGCGGCGTTTTCTGTAAATCGATTCGAATCAGCCCTCCTAGGTCCCCTGCAAGGATGGATGCTCGATCGCTACGGCCCCAAAAGAATCGCTCGCATAGGCTCATTCTTCCTTATCGCGGGTTTCATCTGGTTCAGCCAGATCCAAAGTCTTTGGGAGTTCTTCGCGTCGTTTCTGCTGATTGCGATTGGGGCTGGTCTCAGCGGGTTTCTAACCGTGACCGTGGCGATAGTGAGATGGTTTGAACGCCGCCGAGCTCGCGCCCTTGCGACAGGAAGTTTGGGATTCGCTGCGGGAGGTTTAGCGGTACCAGTTGTCGTATGGTCGATGAACAATCATGGTTGGCAAACCACCGCAGCAGTCTCAGGAGTTGCTGCGGGAATCGCCGTATATCTGTTCGCGGCGTATCTAGACGGTTACCCATCTGACTATGGCCAAGAAGTAGATGGCATGCCACCTGAAGCGGTTGATGATGCTCCTACTGCCGAAGGACTCACCTCAATCCATTTCACGGCTCAAGAAGCCGTTAAAACTCGTGCCTTTTGGATGATTTCTTTGGGGCATATGAGCGCACTGTTCGTTGTGGGAGCAGTCATGGCACATTTAGCGCTCTTTCTCACCTCTGAACGCGGCTACTCGCTCCAACAGGCAAGCTTTGTTGGTGCGGCCCTACCTGTAATGCAAATAGTTGGCATGGGAATAGGCGGAACGCTCGGCGACAAAATCAACAAGCGTTTAATCGCTTCAGTAGCAATGTTTGGTCACGCGGGCGGAATTCTGATCCTGGCGTTCAGCCAAAGCGGATGGATGATCGCATTGTTTGTCATCTTCCACGGCTTGGCATGGGGAGCGCGAGGGCCCCTTATGCAGGCCTTAAGAGCTGACTATTTCGGTGCTTCTTCATTCGGTTTCATCATGGGACTTAGCTCGTTAATTGTCATGCTGGGAACCGTGCTAGGCCCGATCATCGCAGGCGTGCTCGCTGACACGACAGGGAGTTACCGTCTAGGTTTTGTTGTCCTCGCCGTTCTCTCGGCTATGGGCATGCTGTTCTTCGTTTTCGCTACTCCACCCCGACCGCCTGACCGTACTGGACCCCCACGCGTCAGCCAGAACTGACTCTGCTTCGGCTGCAAGCAGCATTGACGAAGCTGAAAGATATAGCCAAATAAGTAACACAGCGACCGCACCTAAGGATCCGAATGTTGCCTGTAGTTGATCAGCAGAAGCAGCGGCGACGCTCATACCAAAAGTGCCCCCTATCCAAATAATGCCGCCTATACCCACCGCGACAACTCTGGCCCCAGTTCGCGTCGCAGGACCGACCACCATTCGATAGATCCAACCCAACGACATAGACGCGAGTACTAGAACTAGTGGCCACCGAGCGACTTCCAGCCAGGGACGCGCACCATCGGTTAGTCCAGCCGCCTCAAGCGTTCGAGGTAGAGCTATGACACTCCAAATCACCACCGTCGTGACCACCATTGCAACAAGTGACAGCTTTAAAGCGAAAATTCGACCTTGGACCCAGTTATGAGGACTGCGCCTCGCGTGCGCAATACGTATCGCCATCACCGACGAGTTGAACGCGTTAGAAACTAGCCATAACAAACCGAACAGTCCGATAGCCAAGCTGATGCCGACTCGTCCCTCTCCGATTGACGTCACGCCGCGGAGCTGGGTCACCACCAACTTCCCAGCCTCATCGGGAAGCGCATCTGTGAGGGGTTCTAATTGATCAGCAACTTCATGAGGTTCCGCTACAAGTCCATAAATCGACACGATTGCTACAACAGCGGGAACTAGAGCCAACGCAAAAAAATATGCAACGCCTGCGGCTGCTAATAGCGTGTGATGATCGGACACGTTGGATGTGAATCGACGAAATAACTGCCAAAATCTGGGTCGCCGACGACCTTCATGACCGTCGGGGCGCGAGCCGCTCATCCAAATAGAGTGCCAGTCAAAGAGCGTGTGACCAACCATCTGCGTCGAACCCAAGCCGATACACGTTGAAGTCGTGCTAATAACGGTTCATGGAAAGCACTCGATTGTTCGATCCAGCGACCTACTCGCATGGTGTCCCATATGAACTCATTGCCGAGATGAGAGCAGTTGCTCCCGTGCAATGGATCGAGGAACCGTCAGTCATGGGGTGGGAAGAGGGACCTGGATATTGGGCGGTTCTCACCCACGAGCTAGTCAACAAGGTGTTGCGTGACCCTGAGACTTTTTCTTCACATCAAGGAGCTACACAAATCCGAGATCCTGGCACCGCTGACATGTTGCGGTTCGTTCAACGAATGATGTTGAACCAAGACCCACCTGGCCATACACGGCTCCGGCGTTTACTAACGAAGTCTTTTACTCCGCGCGCCGTAGCGAGGCTAGAAGAAGGTATCGCTGAGCGGGCGAAACTGATTGTTGACAAAGTGGAGTCAAAAGGACGCGCCGACTTTGCACAAGAGATAGCAGCTGAGTTACCGCTAATGACCTTGGCCGAAATTATGGGGGTGCCTGAACAAGACCGTATGTTGCTATTCGACTGGAGCAACAGAGTGATCGGCTACCAAGACGACGAATACTCTGCGTCTGACCAGTTCGACCCTTCAACTGGCACTGAGATGGCTCGAAGGTCTCGCGAGATCAGAGAAACAATTGCCGCTGATACCAGTGGCCGCATGCCTGACCCTAGATCTCGCGAAGGTTTAGCCGATATGTATTTTTACGCAGGCGAACTCGCCGAATACCGAAGACGCCACCCAGGAGAGGACGTTGTCTCCATCCTGCTTGCCACCTCCGATGAACAGGGAGCGATTACAACCGAAGAATTCGAGACAATGTTCTTTCTCTTTGCGGTTGCAGGCAACGAAACCCTAAGAAACGGGATTCCCGGTGGCATGCTTGCACTTCTGAACCACCCAGAACAGATGACCATCCTTTTGGACAACCTTGAATTGCTCCCTATGGCGATCGAAGAAATGCTGCGTTACGCCCCTCCAGTAATCCACTTTCGTAGAACAGCGACCAAAGACACCTACCTTGGTCAGGAGAAGGTCCTAAAAGGAGACAAGGTTGTTATTTACCACGTTGCGGCAAATAGGGACCCTGCAGTCTTCAAGACGCCTGACAAGTTCGACGTCCAACGAACCCCAAACGACCATGTGACATTTGGAGCAGGACCTCACTTCTGTTTGGGCGCTCACTTAGCGCGTAGCCAAATGAATGCGATATTTGAGCAAGTATTAACACGCCTACCGAATCTTTCCCTCGATGGAACCCCCGAGCACTTAGTTTCAAATTTTCAAAATGGCTTGAAGCATCTGCCAGTGAAGTGGGGTCGGTGATGTCCACCGACTACGTGGATTTCCCATACCTGAAACGACNAGACGAAATCTACTTAGTTCGCTTGTGGAGCCCTCCTCCAACTGTCGAGATCAAAGCTGTGCTTGTCGACGTGCACGGCGGGGCATGGTGCGATCACGACCGAAAAGCGGGCCACATTTATGACAAACAACTCGCTCAGGCCGGATACGTCGTTGCCGCGATCGACTTTCGATGCGGGCCGGAGTTCCAACATCCAGCGGCTTCAATCGACGTCAATGCGGCAGTTCATTGGGCTCGTCTCTTAGCGCGACAAATACAGGCACGGTCTGAAGAAGTTGTCACCATCGGAAGTTCAAGCGGAGGACATTTGGCTCTATTAGCAGCCTTAACGCCATATGCAGAAGACAAAAATGGGACCGAACTTTGGACTAAAGACGAATGGATTTCNCCACGATCNATCGATGGCAGCGTGCCCGCTGTCGGAGCNTTTTGGGCTCCAGCNGATCCGGCCGCTCGGTTCATTTATGCCAAAGCTTTAAACAACCAACTAGGTCAANGACTGATGACTAATAGCATTGCCTACTTCGAAAGCGAAGAAGCTATGCGANAAGCNTCGATTAGCAGGGTCGTTTCGGAAGAACCGATTGCGCGACCGCCCANAATATGGTTCGCGCAGGCCGGCGAAGACGAGAACGTGCCAGCTGAAATTGTCGAAACCTTAGGACAGGCTTATCGACGNGCTGGAGGAATATTCGAGGTAACGACTTACCCCGAGTCTCGCCACGGATTCGTTCATGCCGGCGGCAAGGACTCCCAAAGATTCATCAGAGATCTAGTTTCATGGCTAGATGCTATTTTCGAAGCGCGATCTTNTCCCTAAGGACTCTCAAGGGCGCTACGGTTCGATCATGGCATTGACCTTTGAACATTGGAACCCCGAAACGGCTGAGCGTTTCAAAAAATTTATTCCCGAACGCGGAATAGANGGATTCTTGGGGATACGCCTCGAAAATTTCGAACCCGGCAAACTAGTGGCTTCCTTCGCAGTGACAGACGAAATGATCACCATGATCGGCAACATGCACGGCGGCTGCCTATCGGCTTTCTGTGACCATGTGTTGGGAGTCGTGCTGTATCCCGTGATGCCTGAGGGTTCATGGGCCGCAACCACTGAATTCAAGATCAATCTGCTCAAACCCGTCAGCGAAGGCACCTGCACGGCCACGGCGGAAGTGATTTCCATGACTCGGACCACCGCCGTTGTAAGAATTGACGTCTCGAACGGTGACCGAATGGTTGCCGCCGCTCAAGGCACATGTCTCATCATGGCCCCTAAATCATGAGCACTCCTGTTCGCGTAGGAGTCACGCCCGGTATCGATATCTGGTCTCGCCCTTGGGAGCAGCGGCGTCAGGTCATAGATCTAGTGGTTGACGCANGCATNGACCATGTCTTCTTCGCCGACCATGTGAGTTTTCGAGTCGGGCATGGTCACGATGGCATGGTGACCGCAGCTGCCGTAGCGAATCTCCATCCCACAATCGGAATATATATAGGCGTCTATCTTCTGCCGCTACGACACCCGATTCCCGTAGCGCGTCAACTCGCCAATCTTGCAGAAATGGCACCCGGACGGGTCAGCTTCGGAATTGGCGTAGGAGGAGATGACCGTCACGAAGTCGAAATATGCGGTGTTGACCCCCGAACCCGCGGCAAAAGAACTGATGAGTCACTTCANATAATCCAACGCTTGCTTTCCGGGGAAACGGTTGATCACCGAGGCGAATTNTTTAGCTTTGAACAAGCAAGAATTGTGCCCGTACCAGACCCACCGATACCCGTTTACGTTGGCGGACGCGCGGACGCGGCGCTCAAGAGAGCAGGCCGATATGCCGATGGCTGGCTAGGTATCTGGTGCTCGACCCGTNGATACGCCGAATCGNTAGCGATTTTCAAGCAAGAGGCAGAAGANGCTGGACGAACAATCCAACCTGATCATGGCATCCAACTATGGGTAGGAGTAGGCGAAGATCAGACCGAAGCAGCTTCCTATGTAGGTCCAGCCATGGAGGGTTTTTATCGAGTTCCATTTGAAAAATTTTCTCGATACACGCCTCATGGCACAGTCGATGACATCGTAGATTTCCTGGCGCCTTATCTAGAAGCAGGCTGTCGCCATTTCAATCTCACCCCTGTTGCAGCAAGCGCCGAACACGGCATCGAAGCCATTGGAGAGGTAGGGGAACGGCTTCGGCGAATGGCTGACTAATGTTGGGCGAGTGAATCCGACCTCTCACTCCAACTTGCTGGTTNAACCAATAGCTGGCGCTCTTGGGGCTGAAGTCGGCAACGTAGATTTAGCCAACGTCAACCAGGCGGTGATCAACGAGATTCGTGAAGCCTTTACCCGGTATCACGTTCTTGTATTTAGAGACCAAGACCTCGCTCCAAAAGCTCAGAAAGATTTCGCTGAGTACTTCGGATCACTTGAAACTCATCCNTACATACAAGGACTTCAGACTGACCCGGAAGTAGTCGCGATCATTAAAGAGCCACATGAAACAGTCAACTTTGGNGGGGGATGGCATTCAGATATGTCATTTCTTACCAAGCCCCCACTCGGTTCAGTTCTATACGCACTCGAAGTGCCCCAATCGGGTGGAGACACCCTCTTCTCTAATCAGCATTCTGCTTACATGGCGCTTTCGGACACCATGAAAGAGATCGTTGATGACCTTACGGCTGTCCATTCAGCAGCGAGTCAATACGGGCGGGGTGGGGACTCCGACAGGTATAAGGCAGCGCGCGGATCAATGAACCTCCAAGTTTCTGATGACGCCCATCAATTGGTAGAACACCCCGTTGTCCGCACCCACCCGGATTCAAAGTTACGAGCTCTATACGTCAATCGGCCGTTCACGGAGAGCATTAAGGGAATGACCCCAGCCGAAAGCAAAGCNCTCCTAGGTTTTCTNCACCGTCACTGTGAACAAGAGCGTTTTACCTGCCGAGTCAGATGGGAAGTGGGGACGGTGACAATGTGGGACAACCGAATTGTCCAGCACTACGCATTGAATGATTATCAGGGCCAGAGACGTCACATGAATCGAGTGACTATCGAAGGTGACATACCTCGTTAGCTACACATAAGTTCGCGTGCGAGACTGCAATACACGATCATCTCTGTTTAGGGGTACAAGGAGACGCGTTGCGACCACTTGAGGGCATCAAAGTATTGGATATGAGTCGAGTCTTGGCTGGTCCTTTCGCCGGTCGGATACTGCACGATCTTGGGGCCGAGGTAGTCAAAATAGAGCCTCCCGAAGGCGACGTAACACGACATTGGGGCAAAGTTCGAGCGGGGCTAGCTGGTTACTACACTCAACAGAACATAGGAAAGCGCAACGTATGTGTTGACCTTCGAGCCGAGGGAGGCACTGAAATCATTCGCCGGCTTGCAACCGAAGCTGACGTTCTTATCGAAAACTTTCGGCCCGGAATAATGAAAAAGTATGGACTTTCGTACGAAGACCTCAAACCGTTGAACGAAAAGTTGATCATGCTTTCAATCTCGGGTTTTGGGCAGCAAGGCCCAGAGTCCACCAGGGCGGCATACGCCCCGATCTTGCATGCCGAGTCGGGTTGGCTGCAACGCAGCGCTGAGTGGAATCAGCGGCCTGTTAGTGACCTCAACCTCTCTGCGGCGGATACCAATGCGTCGTTACACGGAACTATCGGGTTGCTGGCAGCGTTACGAGTGGCTGAGCTCACCGGGCAGGGGCAGCACATAGATATGTGCATGCTTGATGCCTTCCTCGCCACCGACGACGCGAGCCACGTGGGTTTAGACGATGTTCGCTTTACCTCGGCTGGTGGATTGGTGTGGGAAGGAGTTGATGGACCCGTGCTCACCGCCGGAGATTTCAGATGGATATGGAAACAACTCCACGAAATACATGGAATNGAAGACGGCGCTCCCGAAGATGCGGACATTCCGACTAAGCGAAGCTATCGNGAAACCGCAATCAACGACTTCCTCAGTTCGTTTGAGACTCGAGCAGAGATGTACCGGGCTCTCGACGAGTGCAACCTCGCATGGGGCGATATAAAGACAACNTCCCAAGCTTTNGAATCTCCAACNGCGATGCACAGAGGCACGTCGNTTGCGATAGACGCCAGAGACGGGACAACTCGCCGAGTTNCACAGACTCCATATCGGTTCTCTGAGAGCGATTCAGGGATAGAACCTGGCGACGTCGCACCATATCGAGGCGAACATAACATGCAGATTCTTCAAAGTTGGCTCGGAGCAACCAACCATGAAGTCGAAGCTCTNTCACAAGCGGGAGTGCTTTTAGAAGAAAATGCTGTTGCGGAGGAACAAGATGGGCAAGCTTGACGGAAAGGTCGCGGTCATTACAGGCGCCGCCAGTGGAATGGGAGCGGCAACGGCGCAACTCTTTGCCTCAGAAGGGGCACGAGTATTGGTCACCGATATGAACGAAGCGAAAGGTCAAGATGTCGCTGAAAGACTCGGGCCAAACGGTGAATTCAAAAGGGTTGACGTCTCGCGAGAAGAAGACATTGCTNCCGCTGTTGACCAAGTCCGATCTGNTTGGGGCCGACTAGACGTGATGTTCAACAATGCAGGTTTTGGAGGTGCTAGAGGGCCCATTGAATCAATTAGTGAAGCTGATTTTGANCTGACCGTCGATGTGTTGCTCAAAGGCGTGTTCTTTGGAATGAAACACGCTGCCCCAATCATGAAACAACAAGGATTCGGATCAATTATCTCCACGGCCTCGGTTGCTGGATTACAAGCAGGAGAATCCCCGCATCTGTACACGGCAACCAAAGCCGCAGTCATACATCTGACGAAGTCTGTGGCTCTTGAACTNGGGCAGCAAGGCATACGAGTCAACGCGATTTGCCCCGGGGTAGTCGCGACCCCACTGGCACATGGTCCTCTCGACGAAGAGAGACGCCAAAAATTCCGNNACCGCTTCGGGCGTCATCAGCCGATCGGCCGCGTCGGGGAAGCGGAAGATATAGCNCAAGCAGCACTCTTTCTCGCATCAGATGATTCCACCTTCATTACTGGCACNGCGATGGTCGTAGACGGCGGAGCGTATGCAGGGCGACCATGGCACCGCCAAAGTGAGTTAATGACCGGACAAGGACCCATCAAGTTGTACCGACCTGAAGGTAGATGAGGTTTGTCAACCGATAGCTTTGACAAAAATGAGACCGGCGCCGCTGCATGAACATTTCAACCCATGAAAGATCTGATAGAGAGCGGTCGCAGCGATGCACCAATGGCTGGAACGGCCAGGAGTAAAGGAGTGACCGACGATTCGCGACGTCAAGATCGGATTTCTTCTGCGGAACGTTGGAGCCAGGCGGGCGGTAACGGAGACTTCGACAGTTTCTATGCCGAGAACNGAGACCAAATAGCCCGAGCTTTGAGTCTTAGTTTGAGAAATCCGGACCTCGGAGCTGAAGCAGCGGACGAAGCCTTCGTGAGGGCATGTCAACGGTGGCCCGAAGTAGCGACTTTTACCAATCCGCAGGGCTGGGTTTATCGAGTCGGAATGAACTGGGCGCGCTCGTGGTTACGGCGAACACGAAGAGAACGGGAAAAGCGACCCCTGATTGTCAAAGAAGAGATGGCGGAAGACCCNATCGTTGACGTTGATCTTGAGAGAGCAATGGCAACACTCACGCCAGGTCATCGCACAGTGGTAGTTGCTCGATTTTTTATGGGATGGTCGATCCAAGAAACCGCCGAAGCGCTGGGACTTCGGCCAGGCACAGTTAAGAGTCGGCTCAGTAGAGCCCTAAAGCAGCTTGCAGGCGAGCTTGAAGACAGCTCGTCAGGCATGGAAGTTTCTAAACCGAAAGAAGATTTCGATGAGTCTTGACGATGAAGTACGCAAACATCTACGAGACACAGGAGAACAGGTTGCGCTGACGCCGGGGATAGTAGACGCNGTCCGGGTTCGTGCAGCAACTCGNNTACGTCGCCGCAGGCGACTATTAACCGGGGTGGGTTTCCTCGCTGGCGTAGCGCTGGTCGGCGGCTCTCTCGCCGTCGTCTTACCCGGCTCCGATGAAAATTCAGGGATAGTAGATCTCGTCGCGCAGCAAGAAGCATCGGACGAAACTCAGGATCTCATAGTTGAAAGTAGTGACGTCTCGGAAGCATCTGGTAACCCTTCCTACGAAACGATTCCCGCCACAGCAGAAGAAAGTGTCAACCAATCCGACAATGTACGGAGCCTTAGTACCGCGCCTTGGGTAGAGCTAGAGGGACCCGTTGTCGGAGCGACTACCGAATATGCCTACTCCGGAGACACGATTGTTGCTCGAGTGGCTTCCGAATGGTTTGTGCGAGACGAATCGTCTTGGCGACAAATCGAGATCCCGGATTCGATAGATGTAATCGCAGTCGACCTAGGCGTCGGAGAAGAGTACTTGCGGGTAGCTGGCTGGGTAGGAGATGAGCGCTGTTCAAGAGAGTTAGCGATCAAGGTAAAAACTGGCCTTGAATGGCAAAGCGTGGCTGTACCGAATCAGTTGCCCCCTGGGCTTGTGAGTTCAATAACAAGTGCACGTCTTCGTGTCACCGATCACGAACGAGTGTTGTCGCGTATAGAGCAAATAGATGTGGACCCACTTTGTCTTCTTCAAACTATGGGAGTCGACGCAGTTGAAGCTGAAATAGAAGATGGCTTGATCTATGCAACAGACCGTAAGGCCGGTCGTGTCATTTACTCGCTTGACCAACTCGCGTCTCCCGAAGTAGCAGAATTCGCCGAAAGTGGCCCGGTGATGCGATCGTTGTTGCTCCGCTCTACCGACGAAAATAAATGGAGCAGCACCCCCCTCACTGATCTAAAGGTGACTGAACTTGGCGTAGTGGACGGCTTGGTAATGGCGGAAGACAGCGAGTACACAGTCCACGATGGGCAGAGACTGAAACGAGATGAAGTGATTCCACCTGGTGCGACGCTTCTGATCGACGCGCTCGTAACTCCTTCAGGAACTTCAATGCTCTACGCCCGAGACGGGAAGGTATGGCATAAGGGGAACTTAGGAGAGCAAGAAATTAAGTCTGTAAGTGATCAGTCGGTGACATGGGGCAGACTAGGTCGAATTTTTGCAGAGGTGTCTATCGTCGCTGAAACTCAACAGGGACAAGTTCTCCTTGTTGCTGGGGGATGAGAGGTAAGGGGTTATTTCCATGACCGAAATTGGACTTCTATCAACAGTCGAACAAATAGCGTTGGTTCGAAGTGGTGACCTTTCGAGTAGGGAACTCACCGAACACTTCATAGAGCGAATCGAGCGTCTGGATCCAGAGATCAACGCCGTGGTGACGCGAGACTTCGAAGTCGCGTTGGAACAAGCAGACGCCGCTGATGAGCAGGGACAAAAGGGCAAATTGATAGGCGCTCTCCATGGCATTCCTATAACGGTCAAGGACGCGCTCGAAACTCGGAACCTTAGATCTACAGGTGGCGCGGTTGAGTTACAAGACAATGTCCCCGACCGAGACGCGGCGGTGGTTGCTTCCTTACGAAGAGAAGGGGCGATAGTGATGGGGAAAACCAACCTCCCTCGCTGGTCCGGAGATATTCAGTCCTACAACGAAATATTTGGCACCACCAACAACCCTTGGAATCTTTCTTGTGGGCCGGGCGGATCGTCTGGAGGCGCCGCGGCGGCAGTAGCTATGGGCTTTACTTCATTTGAAATCGGTACCGATATCGGAGGTTCCATTCGGTTTCCAGCTGCCTTTAATGGCATTTGGGGTCATAAACCAAGTTTCGGTGTCATCCCAACCACCGGGTACCTTGACCACATCCAAGGCGGACTCAACGAAGCAGACATCAACGTCTTTGGACCCTTGGCTAGAAGTGCAACCGATTTAGGTTTTCTGCTGGACATCATGAAAAGGAATTCCCCACCTTGGATTCCCCAGCTACCAGAAGCGCCTCCTGATCTCTCAAACTTAAAAGTCGGTGCTTGGTTAGACGACGCGTTTTGTCCTGTCGATCAAGAAGTTCGAGCACACCTCGAAAAAGTTGTTGATGAACTTGAGAATGATGGAATAGCAATCGACCGATCAGCGAGACCGGACATAGACCCTGAAGAAGCAGCCATGTTGGGTTTGTGGTTGGTGCAGCGCGCTATTTCACAAAGTACAGATAGTGACGGGCCAGGTCACCGGATTTGGCTTGATCGTCATGTGAGACGCGAAGAGATACGACTCAAATGGGCCAAATTTTTCGAGGACTATGACGCCATCATCATGCCCGTCTGCTTTGTGCCCCCTTTTGAACATCAACAAGATGGAGACTTTGCGAACCGAACCCTCACATGTAACGGTGAAATACGAAACTATGTTGACGTTGTTAAGTGGACAACGATGGTCGGGATGGCGTATTTACCGGCCACAGTGCCGCCGACAGGATTAGGGCCATCGGGTTTACCGATTGGTTGCCAAGTGGTCGGGGCGTACGGCAGTGACAAGCTCACGATTTCCTTAGCGGGCAGAGTCGGCGAGCTTATGGGCGACTACCAGCCGCCCCCTCTTGCTCAATAACTTCATAAACCTCCGCAATTGCTCCTTGGAGGTCAGGTAACGGAGCAAAGACCGCATCAGAATCAGTAGACAGAAAAGCGAATGAAACTTGGACTACGGGTAGGCGAGTGACTTTCTCAAGAGCTACAGCGTAGGTGGCCCCTTGCAGGCGATAATGGTTAACTTTGGCATTAATCTCGCCTGGTTGGATCTGGTCCGTTTTGTAGTCAATGACCATCAAACCCCCGTCGTTTTCGTAAACCAGATCAACGTAACCCTCGACTATCTGATCGCCCATAGGGCACGCCACGTGTAGTTCGCGCCAATAACGGTTGCTAATAGCTTGTTGGAGCTCTGTGCTATGAATGGCCGAATTAACGAGACCTTCAACTTCCCCGGACAGCTCTGAGATGCCTTCAGCTTCAGCATGAATAGCAGCCAGAGTTGTGAGACCTTTTCCGGTTTTGAGATCAATGCTTTGAAGCACGGCGTGAACCGCCCGCCCGAGGGCTGTCCCGTAACGGCCCCTTCCTTGTATCGGCAACTCCGATTCGGATACGTCCTTTGCAAGACCTGGGTCAAGTGACGCAACGCCGTCAACTGAGTTAACCGCTTGAGAGATATGGGTCGCGCTAATGAAGCGATTTTGGTAGCTCAGTGCGATCGCTTGGTTGTAGCGGTTACACCATTGGGATAAGTCCGGACGTAAGACCTTTCTCTTCTCTTGTTTTTCACTCACTAGGTTGGTTTGACCCGAATGATCAACTTCGGTCTGTTCGACACCCTGCGACGCTTCAGCCAACAGGTAGCGGGCGGTTCTCGCTTCGGAAGATGACGGGGACTCTTTGCGGTGGACGGAGACAACTAGGTGGTCGCAAGCGCGTGTGCAGGCCACATAAAGCTTTCGAATGGATTCATCATGATCGAAGAGCTGTTCGGCTTCGGCCCAATTTTCGAAGCCGTTTGTTTGAAGGTCCTTGCTAATTTTCACTTCGGGAGTTCTCGCACCAGGTGGGAACCCCACTTGCACTCGGTTTTCGCGACGTGCCTGAAGGGGTAACCCTGCAATGATCGCTATCGGGAACTCGAGACCTTTAGCTGCGTGGATAGTCATGAGTTGGACCGAATCATGATCATCTTCGGACAAGATCGTTTCAACAGATCGAGCGTTCTCCATTGTTTGTTGATCGACCCAGGAAAGAAATTTGTGCGGTAGTCCGTTGTCGCTGTCGGACCACGCTCGAGCTTGATCAAGCGCATATCGGATCCGGCGCAGAGATTCGCGTGGATCCCTTCGTGCAACGCACTGTTCTTCGACCTGACGGTCCTGGATGATTTGTCCCATCAGTTCTGAAGGGGTCATTGTCGTTCGGTGAGTGTGCAATTCCGCAAGATGAGCCAAGCCGATGGCGACTGGGTCGCCATCTTCTGCTCGTGCTGCGTGCTCTTCAGCGGTCGCGGCGGCCCAGTCCCATGCTTTGGGATTCGCGACTTTAAAACGGTACAAATCGTCGTCACCGCATCCGTAGATCGAAGATCGCAACGCTGCAACAGTTGCTAAAGAGTCGGATGGGTTGTTAATCGCCCTCAGGCACATGATCAGGTCGCGTATTTCTTGGCTTCGCCAAACAATGTTGCTGGAGGTGAGGCGATACGAAAGCCCGGCCCTTTCGAAATCTCGTTGGATGCTCTCCATCTCCGACCGAGTTGGAACAAGCACTGCTATGTCGCTGAACTTCACTTCCCGCCATTCGCCATTATCGTTAACTGACCAGCCCTCACGAATGGCTTGAATGACGGTTTGAGTGATGTCGTGGGCCTCCACACTTTTCACATCGGTCTTGTCCGATTTCGGGTGAGCTTCAGCTCCGAGAATGGTGACTGCGTTCCCCAGGGGAGCGCTTTCACGAATTGACATCAGTTCCGAATAGGGGGGCTGGCTGTTGAGTCGAGGAGAAATTAACTTTCCGAAAACCGCGTTGATCCAGTCGATGATTTCGGGGGTACTCCGGAAATTTGTTGAGAGTTGAACCTTGCCAAGCGCGTATTTGTCTTGGGCCTCTAGATAGAGGCTGATGTTCGCTCGCCGGAACCGGTAGATCGATTGTTTAGGGTCCCCAACAAAAAACAAGCGACCAGGCAACGTGGGTGTTGCTTGCCACGAAGTCGAAATTTGGGCATCGATTGGTGACGTAATCAGAGTGGCGATTTCGATTTGAAGAGGGTCCGTATCTTGAAATTCGTCAATCAAGAGATGTTTGTATTGGTTGTGGAGCTTTTGTCTGATTAGCGGGCCGCGAACTGGGTCGTTCAGGACTTCGCGAGCTGAAACCAAGAGATCGTGATAATCGAGGCAGCCCTGATTTCGTTGCTCGCGTACGCCATCCAATACAAAATTTGTGATGCAAGTCGCGAGGCGTCGCAAGACGACATCGGCTAACTGGTCGCGAAACGATGCGATTGCTTCTCTGTACTGCTCATATTCAGATCTGATGCTCTGAATGTCAGACCAGTTTTCCTTCCGACCCCTTCTCTTGCCGCTAGGCATCTTGACGTTTGCCAGAGCGGTTATTTGTTGGATGTCATCGAACCCTGATTCGAGTTCCTGAACGAATGCACGCACCACTTCGAGAGCTTCTGTCATAGAGTCCGCATCACTGGTGCCGATAAATGTGTCTGCCTTAGCGGCTAAAGAACGGCCGTCAGCGATAAGTTCGTCAAATTGAATGGGCTCCAATTCCCGAGTGACACCGGGCGTTAACAGGTCCCAAATCTCGTGAAGTTTTGTGGCCATCGGCAGGAGATGCCGGGCGGGGTTAATGCCGAGCGCATCTCCGATCAACAGTGTTCGAGACCAAGAAGAATCTAGAAGAAGCGAATCCAAGAATTTTTCGAATCGTGCTAAGAAGTCGACCTGACTAGAAATCTCGTCCAGGACTTCAAAGCTGGGTGGAAGTCCGGCTTCAACGGAATGCTCAGTGAGTAAACGACGGGCAAAGCTGTGCAGCGTGGAGATGGCAGCGCTATCAAGCTTCTCTAACGAAACCTTTATGCGGTGTAATTCTTCGGGTTCGGAACAGTTGATCGACAAATCGTCCAGCCGAGATCTGATTCGATGTCGAAGTTCAGAAGCAGCCTTGTGAGTGAAGGTGATGACGGCCAAATCATCGATGGACACCTCGTCAGAGGAAAGTAGAAGTTTCGTAACTCTTCCAACTAGCGCTTCGGTTTTGCCGCATCCAGCGCCGGCCTCAACAAACAAAGTTTCGCCGTAATTTGAAGCGATTACTTCTCGCGCCTCATGATCAGGAGGTAAGACGTTGCTAGTCATTTGCGAGAATTTCGTCTTCGTTCACGACATCGTCGACCCATAGCGGAACGTAAGGAGATAGCAGTTCAGACCTTGAAATTACTTCCCAGCTGTCATCTATAGCTTTGCTGCCGAGTTGGTCAGGGTTGCAGAACACGCACTGGCCAACCCCAGTCCATTTGGATTCGGGGGGCTCAGGCCTTGAGGGAAAAACGCCTTCCTCGATGCCCCTCACCATGATGTCGACCGTTTTATCAAAGTTGGCTAGAACATCGTCTGTGACGAGATATCCAACCGTTGCCCACTTTTGGGAGTTGCTGGCAAACCAATAGCTCGCATGCACCTCACTGTTTCCTTGGCCTAGGTGAGTGTTTGCCGCCAGGGCATAGAGCGGGAGTTGAAGTTGAGACCCGCGCAAAATTGGGTTCTCTGAACTCAATTGCTTGTAGGCATCACTTTTCCCAGTTTTGTAGTCGACGACCACTAGAACTTCTGAATCTGTTTTTTCAACACGGTCGATACTGCCTCGGAAGGCCACGGTTCGCCCCGATGGGAGTTCTCGTTGGAGCGGTGGAAACTCGGCGTCCGGCAATCCGAATTTTAACTCGGTAGCGATAACGGTTCCGCGCCGTTCTCGGTTATGTTCGAACTTCAAGATGCCCGCAAGATCATTCAGTAACTGCTCGCGGTCTCGGTCCCAGAACAGGGGTCTTCCGACTAGACCTTGTATTTCGAATTCTGCGGCGACCTCTAAACCGAACTGTCGCATGGACAAAAGATCATCGGCGCTATACAGACGATCCGGACCTGGGGGCAGACCCTTGGAGATTTGATCGCGGAAAAAGCGGTCGGCTGCCTCATGGATTAACGAGCCGCGAACTATTGGGGAAATGCGAAACTCGTGGCGGAAGGATTCTGGTTCATCGACTCCCAATACGTGACGTACGAAATAACTGTGTGGGCAACGAAACCATTCTTGAAGGCGAGTTGGCGACAAAACGTTGGTTCTTACCGCCTTCGGATCTACCAGTCCGTTGAGATTGCCGTCGAAACGAGTAAAGCTGTTGCTGTTTCGAGCAGCGATTAAGTTTCGGCCTGCGTCGAACCCAGATCTATTGTTCAGCGAAACAGATCCAAGATCTTGGCCCCGTTCTCGGTTCTCAAGCAGAGATGCGAGATCGAATTCCTGACATGACCCTGGAAAGGTTGAATTTTGAAGGCCGGCAATAAAAGAGGACTGATGCTCTGCCCAGGGATGTTTCGGGCTGTGTAGCGCCTCGTCCAACGAAGCGGCCCCGCGGACACTGGCGACCTGTTCAAGCCACCGAGCTGGATAATTTTCCCTTTGTTGACGAAGATCCCCTCGGGGAAATAGCAAAGTACTTGTGGCCGATGACGACAAAATTGCTAAAAACTGTCGCTGATCATCGAGTGTTGCGTCCGAAGAGACACTCAGCGTTTCGCTCAGATGAGATCGATCGCCGTCCGAGAGAAGACCATTGCGGCGAGGCGGCTGAGGAAAAATACCCTCAGCTAGTCCCAGAACAAAAGTGTGCTCGAAATTAAGACCCCACGCTTGGTGGGTGTCCCCGACAAAGACGCCTCGCCCTAGTTTGCCGATGCGTTCGTTGCTCTCGCGCAGCTGGTTTTCCAAGCAGCGGCGAAAAACAGCGAAACTCGTGGTTTGCTCGAGATCACCTAAGCTTCGGAGCTGATCCAAGGCTCTTTCCATTACAACGAGATCACTCTTTTGTGAAGCAGATCGATCAATGTGCCCCAAATAGCGTTCGATTATTTCCTCCAGCCAAGAGCAGAGTCCGAACCAATCTGTGGGAAGACTCTCAAGATGCACTAGCTGATTAAGTTCAATGACAAAATCCAAAAGCTCGTTGACTTCGTGGGCTTGCTGCTCGCGGCGGTCAGCTGCGTCGTTGTCCCCAGTGCGCATTCTTTCCTTGCCACTCGAAGCCAGGAGTTGCAGTTGGTACCGAGAAAGTTTCTCCGACCAGTCATCAACTCCTGCATGCACTCCTGCTGCTATAGCTGTTCTTGACCATGAGACTGCCGGTACAACCGCTTCCTCACCTCGGTGCCTCAGTAGTTGAGAACTGGCAAGAAATTCGAGCACCTCGTCAACACGGAGATCGCTATCAGGTATAGCTAGCAAAGTTGCTATGAAACGACCCAGCATTGAATTGGCGATAGAGCGAGAGGAAAGCCCATTGAAGGAAACACCGGATATATCGAGGTGTTCCTCGAGTAACCGCCTGTAGGGAAATTTGTGGGGATAGAGGATAGCTATTTGACTAGCCATCATTCCTTGGTCGAGTAACCCAACCACCGACCGCACCACGGTTCGAACTTCATCATCGGGGTCACTGACCGAAACGACTTTGCCGACGGCAGGTGCCTTGACCTCTGGCAGTGAAAGGCTGGTGCCGAAACGGTTTACCGCGCGTTGTGAGCTGCTATCTGCGTCCTCTACACCGGTTAAGCCGATCAAGGCGTCGATGGGGCTTATTTCGGAAAGTCGACTCAGAAATGAAATTTCATGGTTGGCTAGCTGTTGTGGGATGAACAAAATCAGTTTTCCCAACTCAGACAGCCTGTCCTTATTCACCTCTCGCGAACCGAACAGATCAAATTCGTCGAACCATCGATCCTTCAGTTTTCTTTGCGCTGCGGAACAAACTCGGACTACTTCTGCGCTCCGGTCACTTGAGGCTGCTAGTAACCCGAGTTCGTCGTCTGTTAAGTCGCGAAGCTCGCGGTAGACGCGGACGAGCTCTCGCTCGGTGGCGGCGTGATGAACGATAGGTCGGAAGATGCCAGGTTCTTCTGCGAGTACTTGACGCATAACGGTCCCAATAACGACATCTCGTATAGGCCGTCGCCCCTGAGCCAGAAATTGTTCGCCGCTCAGTGTCTCTGCCAGCCGATAGGAAGTTACAAAGTCCGTGGCGACGAGACCGGTACCCACCCAAGACGTTGTGCCGTAATCGCCGCTCGCCAGATCTCTTCTAAGCGTCACTGCTACGTAATTGGATGGGACGATCACGGTCACCGGAGCAAAGACATCTCGCGTCTTTGCTCCGCGGACTAAGTCAACAAGTTTCTCGTTGGCATCACGACCGAACGACACCGCTAGCGCCTCAATCACGCCACTCACCTTAGGTCTGGGNACTGACACCCAGGCAGCATTTGATCAATTGCNAATTATGCGCCAGNTAGTTTCGCGACTACTGGTGCCATGGCCTCAANCTCGCCNTCATGNATCACCCAATAGCTTGTTCCATACAGATCGCGATAGCGCTCGAGCTGCTCGCAGACATCATTGACAGTTCCGGCAAGCACCATCGGGATTGTTTTGGCCTGCTCAGGGGTGAGACCGAACATAGGTGCCATTCCGTTGAACATTTCTTCTGCTTCAGAAGTGGAGCTGGTTACCGCCGTCATAAAAGTATTCATCTGCAGTTCTATATGAGCAAAGCGGTCCCCGGCAGCTTCCTCCACCCAGTTGCGACGCTCCAAGAATCGGTCTCCTAGAGCTGACAATGCTGTTTCAGGACCCACGGACCCCGCGTGGAGTGAGGCNTTGAGTCCCACTATGTCTGCCTGCTGAGCCGCCGCCGTCAAAACTCTTTTCCCGCCTCCTCCAATGATGACTGGAGGACCACCGGGCTGAAAGGGAGTGGGAGTTCCTTCTAGGTCGCTTATGGAGTAGTGGTCACCCTTGAANTTGAACGGCTCGTTGCGCCATAAACCCTTCAAAACGTCAACTGCTTCGAGCATTCGCTCAATACGGACGCCGGCTTTGTCAAACTGAATTCCTGCGCTCTCATAATCTTGTTGCATCCATCCAGCGCCGATACCGAACTCCACTCGTCCTTCCGAGATGAGATCCAGCGTGGCGATTTCTTTGGCTAACGTCACCGGATGTCTGTAGTCGACGTCGTACACCAGAGTCGCTATCCGCAGGCTGTTCGTAGCTTCCGCGGCAACAGTTAGGGCAACCGTCGGTGCCCACTGATCATCAAAATGGTCAGGGCAAAACACTGTGCTGTACCCAAGATCTTCAATTTTTCGAACCGCCTCTCTATAGCTGTCACCTGAGGCAGATTTAGAAAACTGGACGCCGAACCGAAACGGATGCATCCCCGCACCCTAACGTGGTTCGATGTCCGCTCCCGCGCCCAACGAATATCCAGAAGCTCTCTTCGTTCGAATAAACGACAACATCCAAGCAACTGAGCTCACACGCGGCCCCTGGAGTCACGGTGTAATGCACGGCGGTCCGATTTGTGGATTGCTTGCTTGGGTCATTGAGAATCGGCTCGATCGAGACGATTTAGTTTGTTCGAGATTGACTGTAGAAATACTCTCCGGAGTTCCCGTCGAGGTATTGGAGACTTCAAGCGACATCATCAAGAATGGAAAGCGGACGGCGGTCGTCCAATCATCGATTGCCCAACACGGAAAAGTTCTGGCGAGAGCAACCTCACAATGGTTATCTCCGCCCGAAAGACTCCATACGAATAGTGAATCGGTAGCTGAAATTCCCTCGNAACGAGCAAACCCCGGTGCTCACCCNGATGTTGATTACCCNAGGCCAGGCTTCAACGCGGACGCGGTCGATCTGCGGGTGATTAGAGGTTCCACTGAGGAGCCTGGACCGGGTCTCATTTGGATTCGACTAGACCACCCCCTAGTGGCCGGAGAGTCGCCATCAAAGTTTCAGCAAATATCGACCCTGTGNGATCTAGGTGCCGCCGTNGGATGGGAAAATTCGGATGATGACCAACCGTTTATAAATAGCGACGTGACTATGCAGTTGTTGAGATCACCAGAAAGCGAATGGATCCTATTCGACTCAGCTGTCCATCGAGTTTCCAACAATCTGGCATGTTGTATGACCACCCTGATGGATCAAAAGGGCCTTCTTGGATGGGTTATGCAAAGCCAGATAGTTGCCCCCGATGACATCAAATTTTGACGAGGTCATACCATCTGAGTTGAATGCAGCGCAGCGGGCTACGGCAACTCCCCGACAGCGCCGTCGGCGACCAAGTTATCGATTTCTTCACCGGCGAAACCGGCGTCAATCAGAACCTGGCGAGTATGTTCCCCCAATTTCGGCGCCGGACCCCCCGGACCAACGTCGGCCTCAGCGAATCGCATCGGAGCTGCAACGGTTCGATACGAACCGATCTCATCGCTANNGAGCTGAGGNAACGTGCCTAACGCCTCGGCTTGAGCGTCGGTGGCTACCTCATGAAGGCCGAGTACTGGACCCCAAATAATCCCCTCGGAGTCGAATATCTCGCCCCACTCGTCTCTGCTTTTGTGAGATAGGGCCTCATCAATTGCTGCGACGATTTCTGGCATGTGTTGAAAACGGCCGCGGATGTCCTGAAATCGTTCATCAGACACTAGATCTTCGCGCTCAATTACCTTGCACAGCTTCGGCCACGCTTTTTCTTCCGGCATATTCAACACGACCCATTTCCCATCGCCACATGGATAACGATTCGCGGTCGGGATGATCATGTTCTCTCGGGCCCTTGGCCGAAGTGGAGCCTGATCGACTGCGGTGATCGCATAGTCGGTGGCTTGAGTCCAAATAGCGGTCTCATAGAGAGAAGTTTCAACCGTCTGAGCCTCCCCAGACTTTTCAGCCAACCGGAGCGCCGCCAAAATCGCTCCAACAAATGCCAGCCCAGTGGTGTGGTCACCTTGAGCCGGTCTAGCCATAGGAACCGTCCCCAATTCCCCCTCCCTCATTGCGTCGTATAGCCCCGATCGGCCAAAAAATGCCGTGACGTCATATCCGGGTCGGTGCGCTTCAGGACCCGTGGTGCCATATCCGGTCAAAGTCGCATGAACGATTCGATTGTTCACCTTCTTAATGGCGGCGGGGTCCAANCCAAACCGCTCCTGCCGATGTTGCAACAAGTTGCACATGAAGACGTCTGCTGTTGCGACCAGTCGCAGAACGACCTCTAATCCGGATTTTGATTCGAGATCGACGGCTATAGACCGCTTCCCACGATTAGAGACGTCGAACTGATAGTCAAAGCCCTTCTTGTCTTCTGACACTTTTGCGGGACGGCCCATATCACGCATCGGATCGCCCGACAAAGGTTCAACCTTGATTACGGTCGCGCCGAGGTCAGCCAGAATGGCACCCGCACTTGGAGAAGCCATCCAGTTATCTATTTCGATAACGGTTACATCTTCTAGTGGAGCGACCATTTGATTGCCTCCCAGCATCTATAACGAGACTAGTCACCAAAGCACTAAGGACTCTCGCCGATCAGCCCATGAAGATGCCGGCCGGCTATGCACGGTCAGAGGACTGCGCAGTCCGCATCACGGATGGTTACTCTTCAAGCATGGAGATTAAAGACAAAGTTGCGGTGATCACTGGTGGNGGAAGCGGAATTGGCGAAGCATTGGCTGAACGCTTCCATCATGAAGGCGCTCGGGGGGTCGTNGTTGTTGATAGAGATGCCGATAANGCTGACCGTGTAGCGCAAAGCATTGGNGGTACTGCTGTTGGACTAGACGTCACCGATGAGGACGGGATTGTTGANCTGGTCAANCAAACAGTCAAAGACTANGGAACCNTAGACATCTTTGTCTCCAACGCTGGGTACGTCACCCAAGGCGGTTTAGAGGCTGAGAATGCCGAGATCCAGCGCATGTGGGAAGTGCACGTGATGTCCCACGTTTACGCAGCGAGGGCCTCTGTTCCGGTCATGGTTGCAAACGGAGGGGGGTACCTTTTGAACACAGCGTCGGCTGCGGGTCTGCTCACTCAACTGGGGTCGTTGCAGTATTCGATCACGAAAGCTGCCGCAGTCTCTCTAGGCGAGTTCCTTGCAATCACCTATGGCGAACGCGGCATAAAAGTTTCAGTCCTGTGCCCTCAAGCGGTTGAAACAAACATTTTGGCCAATAGNCCCGATCGACTAGATCAAGACACCGGCACCCCAGGTAGCGCAGCTGGAGACGGCGTNTTAACGGCCGAACAGCTAGCAGACACNGTTATTGACTGCATGTCCGNAGAACGTTTTCTNGTGCTCCCGCACCCCGAAGTGCAGACGTACAGAGAACGAAAGGCGAACGACGTCGACCGNTGGATCAACGGGATGCAACGATTTCAAAGCCAACTATTCGCTGGTAATGACTTCGCGCCAGCGGATTGGCTACTGAGTTAANGATGGTTGCTACAGATAACGATCTGGATTCCGACCTCGAACATCTACAACCACTCCACCGACGAGAATATGAAGTTCNGTCTTACATCATCAATACCGAAACGATCCTTATCCGGGGACGGGTGAAAGACACTAAACCGCCAGGTGTTTACTTCGAAGAAGANNCTGAGCCTTTAGAAATTCACAAAATGGTTATAGACCTCACCATCGGATTCCCAGACCTAGTTATTGGTGATGTAGCAGTAGAAATGCAAACTCACCCTCACGGNTANTGCCCAAATATCGTCGAGCACTACCGCGAACTTNTTGGACTGTCNATTGCCCGTGGNTTTACGCACAAAGTACGTGATCTNTTCGGCGGCCCCAAAGGGTGCGCTCATACAACAGCGCTGCTCCAGGCGATGGCGCCAGTGGCGATACAGTCCATTTGGTCAATGAGAAGCCTTTCGCCGACCGAACAAATGATTGACCCCCCTAATAGTGCCGAAGCTAGCCCCGANGAGATCCGATCTCGCATGGCTTACAACCTCAACACCTGCCACATTTGGTCAGACCCTGGCCCGATGTTCGANNCCATCGACAACGGCGAGGAAATTCCGCCCCCCATNTGGGCAGTGCAACGGGCTGAAAAACTCGGTCAATCGTTNGAATCTTGGCGCGAACGGATGTCCGGGTGATCTGCAACTAAACCTTCTACGTGGGTGAGCTGCGTTTCGAGTTCGGCCATAGCCCCTACAACGGAGGTCACCCGTTTGTTTGCAGGCGCCNTCTGAGTTTTAGGGCCTCGCCGCTCAAAGAGAGACATAAAGCCTCTGCCTTTTGTCAAATATGCCGTAAGTAACAGCAAAGCGGCATAAATGAATCCCTCCGATTTGACTAAACCGACCCACCCGTATTCAACGACCCAATTGCGGTCCAACAGCCACACCGGCAAGAAGATCAGGATAATTGCACCGGGGATCGCGGAAATGAGACGCGACCCGCCGAATGCCATCGCTAAAGCGAACATCTTGATTGATAACTCTTCAGGGAAATGCGTGTAGTCGTTGAAGTTAGTGGGAACCATCATGAGTCCACCCGCTAACCCCGCCATACCACCACTTAACGCAACGCCATAGAGACGCAGCCTGTAGACGGGGATACCAAACGCTCGCGCGGCCTCTGGCTCATCGCGGCTAGCTATAAACGCGCGCCCAATAGGACCCCGCAAAAGTCCCTGAACCAGNAAGATCGTTATTGACGCGTACGCGGCGACCAGAAAAAACTCCCAAATATGTTCATCGTTTTCTGGGATACCCGTCCAAGCCGGCGCTACAAAAGCGCCATCAAGAGTCACAGGCAAATTCCCGTCGACTTGTCTCAGAATGATCGGATAAGCGACAGCCATCGAAAGTGTCAGAAGCGCGAGATACGCCTTAGGCAAACGCAACGAAGGAATCGCGACAATGGCCCCGATTAACGTCCCAGCCAGCAGCCCTGCAAGGGGCATCCAAAGCACGGGCGCACCTAAATCGTTCACAACATGCAAAGCGGCATACGCTCCGACCCCGACCAACGCCCCCTGTCCTAANGAAAGGAGGCCCAAGTAATGGGTCAACACGACCAACCCCGCGAAAGCCAAAGTCAGCGCGGTCGCGTTGGTTAAGTCAGTAACAATCTTGGGTTCCGCCGTGAATGCGACCCAAAGGCTTATCCCAACTATCGCCAAAGCCAATGCAACCCAGCCGGNTCGCTTCACGGGCGACGTTTTAGAACCGTCAAGCATCATCGTTTTTGCCAAGCTTCAGTTCGAGGCATCAAACCAGAAGGCCGCACGAACAGGACAATAATCAGGACCAGCAGTGCCCACACCAACGTAACTTGACTGTCGACGAAACTGACATAGCCACCCAGCATCGTCTCAAGAAAGGCAAATAGATAGCCCCCGACGAACGCCAGCGCGGGGCTTCTTAAACCACCAAGAGTGGCAGCCGCCAGTCCGAATACCAAGAGGCGACCCATCATGTCAGGTCGAACGTTGATTTCACCAGCAATCAAACCGCCAGCCAACGCTCCGATTCCCGCAGCGAGTGCCCACCCGAGCATAAGTATCCGGCTCACNCGTATGCCGACGAGCGTTGAGCCAGTCCGATTGGAGGTAACCGCCCGAAACGCCAGACCCACCTTGGTGCGACGCTGCAACACAGCTAGAAGTCCAAGAACTGCGATCATTGTCAACGTAATCCCCACGCTGTCATGCCACAGTCGAGCGCCGCCTATATCCCAGCGATCATCAACCGTTTGCGGAAAGGGGGAACCCAGGAACATTGTTCGGCCACCCCATTGCTTACGCACAAATGCNCCCAAGAGCAGATACAAACCTAGCGTCGCNCCGACNGCAGCTACAGGGTCCGCGCTAATTGGTCGAATAATCACCCGTTCGGTAAATGCCCCGATCACCATAGAAATGACTATTGCCCCGAGAATTGCGCCCCACACNGGCCACGCTGCGCCCACCAGGTCGGTATTGGATGAAAACTTCATGTACGGACTCGGCCCGGTAGCAAATACCAAAGCGATATATGTTGAGAACATCGCCAATTGCCCCTGGGCGAGATTCAAAACCCCTGTCGACCGGAAAACCATAGAAATAGCTACCGCTAAGGCAGCGTAAGCGGACCCATTGGCTAAGGAATCGAAGGTTCGTTGCAAAAACAGGGACATGCAACACGAAGTTTGTCACTCTCTAACGTAAGAAGCACCAACTAATTCGTCATACTCAATCCAATCACTCTCGTCAGGACCTTTTCGTGACCANAAGTCGATACCTCGCCGACTACGCAATAACTTGTGANGCCAACTTCTCGCTCCTGANGAACGCAGCNCTCGATGTCACANANGGACGCATATCTTGGATAGGCGAACAAAGCGAAGCACCCCCACACGACGGACCTACGACCCAGGTAGGGGGCCTCTTGATGCCTGGGCTGGTGAATAGCCACGCACACACNCCAATGACCCTGGTCAGGGGAGCAGGTGACGGCCTNCCCCTCATGGAATGGCTCACCAAAGTGATGTGGCCGCGCGAAGGTCAGATGACACCCGAAGATGCATTGTGGGGCATGCGACTAGGAGCAGCAGAAATGCTTTTGTCGGGTGTAACCAGCACCTGCGAGATGTATCTCTTCGAGGAAGCACTCGTCGAAGCATCACAAGATGTTGGTATCCGCTTAGTCATGACACCCGGAATCATCTCTGCGTTACATGGTGACAGCTTCGGAGCTACCGACAATCGCATCTCGGCCATCGCTGACTTCCACGCTCAGCACCATGACCCAGAGACACTTGTCACCGTCGGTTTTGGTCCACATTCGGCCTANGACCTGCCGCTCGAACTTTGCTCAGAGATAGCATCAGCAGCGCGCGACCTCGATGCTCTGTTGCATATCCACGTCTGCGAAACACAACACGAAGGAGCAGAGTTAGAAGCCCAAAACGGAGGGACATCAACGATAGAACTCCTTGCCCAACACGGAATTTTAGACGGCAAGGTTCTNGCGGCTCACAGTGTCTGGGTTAACGAAGAGGGGATCAACACCTATGCGCAAAAAAATNTCGGTGTCGCACATTGCCCTGTNAGCAANATGAAACTCGCATCTGGGACCGCTCCCGTTATGTCNATGCGCGCCAGAGGTGTCGAAGTCGGTCTTGCCACTGACGGCCCGGCGTCAAATGACGACTTGGACCTTTGGCANGAAATAAAATTTGCGCCCCTGCTGGCTCGGGTAACGGCGCTAGACGCAGCGACCATGACCCCCCGAGATGCNCTAACAATGGCTACAGCTGAAGGATCTCGAGTGATTGGAAACGACGACACTGGTGTCCTCCAAATCGGAGCGAAAGCCGACTTCATTCGTCTCGAACTAGATAACCCAACGTTCGTGCCCGTCACCAACAATGATGANCTCATCGCTCATGTCGCCTGGTCAGGCAGCGGGCGTCACGTAACCGACGTTTGGGTTCAAGGAACACNGGTTGTTNCAAACCGGCAACTCACTAATTTTGACCTTGAGCAAGCTATTGCCGAAATTCAAACTCGCGGAATGCGACTCGCTAAAGACTCTGGTACCTGACCATCCGCAGCTAGACAGGCAAAAGTTCGCCCATTGATAGTCACTGGCGTGCAACCATGGCGTCATGATTGGAATTATTGCGGGCAGCGGCTACTACGAACTTCCAGGTTTGCTTCAACGAAACGACCAAACCATCAATACCCACTATGGCGAAGCAACGGTTTCGACCGGAACCTGGGATGGAGTNGAGGTAGCGTTCGTTGCACGTCACGGGGGTGACCACTCAATACCACCCAACGCAATCAACTACCGCGCAAATATCAGGGCGCTAGCCGACCTCGGAGTTCGCTCAATATTCGCCGTCAACGTTGTTGGTTCACTTGTCCTCGACCGGGGCCCCGGCTCCTTATTTATCGTTGACGATTTCATCGAATTCACACAAGGACGACANTGCACTTTCTTCGATCAACCCGGCGAAGTGACACACACAGATATGACCTCCGTATACGACCCGGAATTGAGACAAACACTTAAACACGCCGCCGAACTCGAAGGACAGAGCGTCACCGAATCGGCAACCTATGTGTGTGTCAACGGACCGAGATTCGAAACACCCGCAGAAATAAGAATGTTCGCTCAAATGGGAGCCCACGTTGTCGGAATGACTGGATACCCAGAAGTAGCGCTCGCTAGAGAAGCAGATCTTCGATACTGCTCCATAGCAGTTGTGTCTAACCTCGCAGCGGGAATGACCGAAGACGTCGTAGAAGAAAAAGAGATATGGGCGGCGTTAGAAGCGACCAAAGAGCCAGTGTTCAGAATCCTCAAGCGCTGCGTCCAACTCCGTGCAGCGGACGAATGATAAACGACGGGTCGATCACCGCTGCCAGCCTGATCTCGGCCGACCCTGACCCGTTCAAGTGGCGAATGGGAGTCAAGCCACTCGATCTCGCTAACTGGCTCCTGCTAGATGAACAACGCTCCACCGAACTGGAAGAGATCGGTCAACTTATTGACCGCTATCGAGACGACATCATTTATTGTCAGGCGAACGCCATACAAGCTTGCGAAGAACTAGCGACAGAAGTACTCCAACACCTACGGCAAATACCAGGCTTCGCATCAATTGACCTCGACAAGCAGTCACTCTCGCTAATAGAGGCAATTCGCCGNATCATTCAAGAAGACATATGCGTACTTGAGAAACGACCTTCTGGCTGGACNATGACCGCTTGCGCTGTCGCAATCCCAACACAGTGGGATGTGGCATCAAAGTTCGGTAAAACTCTTGACACCATCCACGAACCCGTCCCTCGATACGACATTGACCTGTCGCAGACAATGTCGACTTTCTTCGACCGGCTCCGACCAGAAAAGCCCGTATGGNGGGCAAACCGGACCCTCACCGATGACCCCAGTCTGCGTTTAGAACCCGAAAGAAGACATCAACCGATGCACGATGACGTCACAGTGGACAACGTGGCAGATCAGGTNTGGCTACGCGTCGAATATCAAACTCTTCGTCGACTCGTCCGAAGCGACGCCATTATTTTCACCATAAGAATTCTGAGGCAAAGCATCAGATCAGTAGCAGCTCATCCTGAGGTGTTAGCCGAGTTGCTTCGTTCAGCGTCTAGCTTGCCAGCCGATGTGCGCAACTATAAAGACAGTACCGCTCGACACGCCGAAATTATCAAAGAGTGGGCTCTGTCAACTGGGACCATCACTCAGCAGTCCCTAGAAAAACACTAACGAACGTTCGTTTGTATAATGGCACTATGCGTACATGGCAAAACATGGAGGAATTTGAGGGATTCCTGAACGCCGGAGGTGTTGTCGAACCCAACGACGCAATGCCAGAACCATACCGACAAGCGGTCTTTCGGTTCATCGAACTTCACGCCAACAGTGAATACATGGGTGGGCTCACCGAACGAGACTGGATTCCCAAAGCACCAGGCCTCCACCGGAAGCTAACGGCCCTGGCAAAAACGCAAGATGAAATCGGACACGCTCATCTGCTCTACATGGTGGCGGCTGATCTTGGAATAAAGACTCGCGAAGAGATGATGGTTGACCTTTTAGAAGGAAGAACTCATTTTCACAATGTCTTTCATTACCGCGTGCATAGTTGGACCGATCAAATAGCGGTGGCGTATTTGGTCGANGCAGCTGCCCTCGCGAGCCAGCAAGCAGTATTTAAGAACTGTTCTTACGGCCCTTATAAGCGAATTCTTCGGCGAGTGATCGCGGAAGAAGGATTTCATATGCGCAACGGTGAAGAGATGATGTTGCTNATGGCGCACGGCTCTANCACCCAACACGAAATGATGCAGGAATCGATTNACCGTTGGTGGTTACCTGCGGTTCAACTGTTCGGTCCTGATTCACGACCAGATGATGAACTCCTCAGATGGCACATCAAGTCCGAACGAAATGAAGATTTACGAGACCGCTATGTCCAGAAATTCGTACCGCAGTTGCTGGCGTGCGGCTTCACAATCCCCGATCAGGGTTTAGAGAAANATCCAAATGACGGAAAGTGGAAGATCAGTCCGATCGACTGGGAGCCCTTGAAGCAGACGATGCGTAACGGCGGACCTGACAGTGCCCGCCGTATCTCCGATGCCCGAAACGCATGGAACAACGCGGCGTGGGTCAGAGCCGCTTTGACCAATCAATCGGCTGCAACATGACCATCACCAAAGAAGCTTTAGACGAAGTTAGAACAGCGGTCGCTGCAGTCAGGGACCCTGAGTATCCGGACCTCAATATTGAGCAGCTCGGAATTCTTGAAGATGTAATACCTGACGCCTCAGGGATACGTGTTGATCTGATTCCAACAATTTTAGGCTGTCCGGCGTTGGCCACTATCGAGCAAGATGTGTTGAAGGCAGCTCTAGCGGCTGGATACGAGGTAAACGTTCAGTTCTGCGTCTCACCGGTCTGGACACCGGATCGCATCAGTGACGACGCACGACAATTCCTTGCAGACGAATACACCATTGCTATNCGACCNCGCTCTGGTCCCACTCAGTGTCCGGTATGCGGAGAAACCTCATTACAAGATCGNAGCGAAGTGGGACCTACCGCGTGNAGATCTGTCAAATGGTGCCCCGACTGTAGAAACCCAATCGAGGTTGTTCGCTCTCGACAAGGANCGAACGCGTGACGCGCAAGAATAGATCTGACGTTGTCGCAGCAGCCCGAGTGCTCTTTGCCGAACAGGGCTTTCATGGAACATCAATGCGTGACCTCGGTAAGAAACTCGGCCTAATGGGCTCNTCTCTTTACAGCCACGTCGTATCTAAAGATGANCTTCTCGTTGACGTAGTACGAGAAGCATCTTCACGTTTTCAAGTCCTAGCCGCCGAAGTCCGNCAAATGCCNGGAACAGCTACTGANCGGCTNTCCCATCTCATCCATGGTCATCTCCAAATCTTGACTGAAGATCCCCATCAAGCCCGCACATTTCTGAACGAGATCAGATTCTTGCCAGAGTCAGAACGAAAAGAAGCNGTAGAAATGTTCGACCGATACCAGCAGACTTTTCGCGAGGTCATACAACAAGGTTGCACCAGTGGCGAATTCCANTCGGAAATTGATGTTGCGCTCGCTGCAAACCTTGTCTTATCGCTTCTAAATGGAACCACGCGATGGTTCAGCCCTCACGGAACACTTGGGGTCTCTTCATTAGGTGACGAAATTCATCAGTTGCTTACAACTGGTTTAGCTAGTTCGGCGGAGGTCAGATTGTCATGAAGACCTACGAAGTATTCCTGAAACGAGAGGGTAAGGATCCCTTTACTCATGCCGGATCCTTCGATGCACCCGACGAGGAGATGGCGTTGATCTACGCCCGCGAAACCTATGGNCGGCGAAGCGAAGGCGAACAAATGTGGGTTGTTCCCAGAACAGCGGTCCTCTCCGCCANTGAAAAAGAACTAGCAATGGCCGACAGAGACCACAAACACAATGATGGTCTTCTAGTTGCCGAACTGCGCCGTATGTCCACAGGCCAGGAGAATTAGTGCAATGGCGCCGTCTACACAAGCAAGCGAACTAGTTTTAGCGTTCGCGGATGATGAGCTATGTGTTGGACAGAACCATGCGTGGTGGATAGCTATCGGACCGTTTTTGGAAGAAGATNTAGCGTTCACGTCCATCGCCCAAGACGAACTTGGTCACGCGAGGTCCCTGTACACGCTTTTGTCAGATGACGTCGACCAGCTCGCGTACGGCAGAAGGCATACTGAGTATCGATCAGCTCACATCGCCGAGCTGTTGTGTCATGACTGGTCTTGGACCCTCGTCCGACATGTCCTACACGATATTGCCGAACAGATTCGTTGGTCTGCCCTTGTGGGTTCCTCCTGGGAAGACTTGAGCCGTTTAGCGGAACGAGTTCTTGGCGAAGAACAGTTCCATCTGCAACATGGGTCCTCTTTATTGAGCCGACTGCTCTCTGATGAGCAGGGCCAACAACGTTTAACTCCGGCGATTCTCGANCTAGCTCCGCTGGGCAGAGAATATTTCGTTGCCTCCGATGACGAGCTCATTGAGGACCGAATCATTGCTATGCCACTGGCCGCTCAAGAGCAACTATGGATTGATCAAACGGCCGAATTGTTTGATCAATACGACATCACAATCGATTTTGGATCTGAAGCTCCGTCTGCAGGACGATCGGGTGTCCGCTCACACGACTTCGCTGCGCTTCATGAAGAAATGACAGNAGTCCTGCGCATCGATCCCCAAGCCCAATGGTGATCAATGNTGTAACGAATTGATNGTCNGCCAAANCCTCTCCGGAGTAAGCGGCATATCGATGTGNTGAACTCCGAGATGGCTGAGGGCGTCGATCACCGCGTTTTGGATAGCGGGTGTGGCTCCAACCGTTCCTGACTCGCCGATTCCTTTCGCACCCAAAGGNTTGATATGCGTGGGAGTTTCTAGAACTACGCGCTCAAACATTGGNAGTTCAGTGGCGGAAATAACCGGATAGTCGGCGAAATTACTGGTGAGGGGATTGCCATCTGGGTCGTATCGGAATTCTTCAATCAAAGCCTGAGCAGCTCCTTGAGCCAAACCCCCGTGTACTTGACCATCGGCAAGCAATGGGTTCAAGATCACCCCGGCATCATCGCACGCCACCAAGCGGCTGAGGTGAACAGCTCCTGTTTCAGTGTCGACTTCGACAACAGCGACGTGAGTNCCAAACGGAAAGGTGGGACCTTCAGAGTCAAATACGTCCTCCGCGTGTAAGAGCCGAGGTCCAGAGGAGTTCGGTTCAAGAAATTCGGCGATCTCAGCCCAGGAAACACCTATGGCCGGCGTTCCAAGAACATGAAAGCGTCCGTNACCGGTATCTAGCGACAGGTCACTTTCAGATGCTTCCAAAAGCTCAGCGGCGATCTTTTTTGCATGTTCGACTAGAGCGAGAGAGGACTCCCAAATAGCGGAGCCCGCTAACTGGACAGATCTCGAACCCCCGGTGATACCACCTTGAGGGACTTGATCGGTGTCTCCGTACACGACCTCAATGTCTGCCATCGCCACTCCGGTGGCATCGGCGATCAGCATCGCCCAAGCAGTCTCATGACCTTGGCCGTAAGGCGTGGAACCGGTTCGAGCCCGGAGTTTCCCCCCGGCTAACAATTCGATCCCCCCGTATTCTGAGCGTCCCGCTCCTGCTGTTCTTTCGACATAGCTAGCCAATCCAATACCCAAGAGTTGTGTGTTGCCGCTAGAGCGCCGCCGCGCTTGCTCATCTCGTAAACCCTCATAGTCGCTAGCTGAAATAGCAGCGTCCAAACTTGCCTCATATGCGCCGCTGTCATATGCGGACCCGGTCTTTGTTACGAGGGGGAAATCGGTCGGTTGCAAAAAGTTACGTCTACGTACCTCTGCTGGGTCCATCCCTATTTGTAGGGCGAACGCATCAACAGCGCGCTCAATAGCCGCTGCTGCTTCGGGCCGTCCCGCTCCTCTATAAGCGCCAGTCGGGGTGGTGTTGGTGACTACTGAAACGGCGCTAAAGCCGACGCTGGGGATGTCGTAGCATCCTGTCAACATAGCTCGGGCATTCGCGGGCAGACCCGCGCCGCCAGCAGGATAAGCGCCCGCTTCTTGCACTACGTGCAGGTGGTAAGCAAGGATCTTGCCTTCTTTTGTACCGCCTATCCGGCAATACTGAATTTGGCCCCTACCGTGCCCTAGACCCACCATGTCGTCGCTACGACTTGGAACCCAAATCACGGGGCGTTCAACCTGTCGGGCAATCCAACCCAAAATTGCTTCCTCGGGTGATGGTCGAGCTTTTGCCCCGAAGCTTCCGCCCACATCACGAGAAACAACCCTCAGTTGCTCCTTATCGATTTCCAGAATGGACGCGATGACGGCACGAACCGGGTGTGGCCCCTGCCCAGCGTTGTAACAGTGAAGTCGCCCGTCGTCGCTCCATCGAGCTGCCGCGACCCGAGTCTCAATCGGTGCCGGAGCGAGCCGGTTGTTAACAGTTCGTACTTCAGTCACTACTTCACACGAGTCAAAATCGGCGAGTAGTCCCTCGGCCTCCATGCGACACACCACGTTTCCTTCTGTCGTGTTGTCGAATAACAAAACCTCGGCGTCTAAAGCTTTTTCTGGGTCAACGACGGCATCCAATGGCGCATAGTCAACTTCGATCAGTTCTGCAGCATCGCGCGCGGAAGCAGGCGAATCCGCAACGATCGCTGCAATCGGTTCTCCGACGAATCTGACCCGCTGATGTGCCAGAAGCGGTCGAACCATGGCCTCATCGAAGATCGGATTCGCTGAAGGGTACGGTCCGATATCAAGATCCGAATTCGTAAATATGTCGATGACTCCAGGCATAGAACGAGCTGAGGAAACATCGACTGAACGCAACTCAGCGTGAGCACTTGTTGAAGTTAGATAGTGCACGTAGGCAGCATTATCGAATTCAAGATCGGCAACGAACGCGGCGGAACCCCTCAACAAGTGGTCGTCTTCGCGTCTCTTAACTGCTGTGCCTCGAAGATTCATAGTTCCTTTACCCGGACCGGAAGAATCAGTCACTTACCGATATTGATTGACTTATCCCCGATATCATGGCGCACGTACGGTGCAGAGATGCAGCGAAGTCCGGTAAAAATCCGGCACTGTCCCGCAACGGTGATGTCTCCTCGGAGAACGAGTCCGGTCGCCTGAATCAATGCCTCGCACGACGATTCTCGAGGAAGAAGCGTTGTGTGGCAGGTTTCCTGTCGCTCCGCCCTCGGACAAAAGGAGACCCCCNATGAAGAAAATCNTGTTCCTCTNCTTTGGNCTATTGGTGTTTGCTGCGTGCGGCACCGATGATCCGAAAGATTCGGCGACCCAACAAGCCACCTTCGAACCGACGGCCACAAGTTCCCTTGCCACCGAAGTNCCAGACGAGTCCGACCAGACCGATGAGCCTGATGAGACCGAGGAGGCTCATACAGATACCCAAACTGATGAAGCGTTGGCCGAGAGTTATCCCCGGGCGATTGTTTCGTTGTCCCCTACAGCCACGGAAATGCTGTTTGCAATAGGAGCGGGTCCGCAAGTAATAGCAGTCGACAACTACAGCTATCACCCGCCAGAAGCTCCTGTCGTTGAAGATTTATCAGGCTGGAACCCCAATGTTGAGGCAATTGCTTCCTTTGAGCCCGATCTTGTTCTTTTGAGTGATAGCGGAATACAGGAGGAATTGGAACTGCTGGGTATAGACGTTTACGTGGCGTCTGCCGCCACCGACTTAGATGGCGTGTATAGNCAAATCAATGAAATAGGTGCAATCACTGGGAATAGAGAAAGCGCTTCAAGCGTTGTTGCTCAGATGAAAGACGAAATTGGTCAAATCGTCGCAGCGATTGAAATGCCGAGCGAAACTTTGACCTACTACCACGAACTTGATGACACCCTGTATTCGGTTACAAGTTCAACGTTTATCGGGCAGATCTATGCAATGACCGGGCTCGAAAACATCGCCGATCCCGCTGACGAAGACGGAACATCATGGGGGTATCCGCAGTTAAGCGAAGAGTTCATTTTGGAAGCCGACCCGGACATTATTTTTTACGCCGACGCAGAATGTTGCGCGCAAACGAAGGACACGATCAGCGCCCGGCCGGGCTGGTCNGCGCTGTCAGCGGTGCGCAACGGAAACATTTTCGAAATGGATAACGACATCAGTAGCCGTTGGGGTCCACGTCTTGTCGAGTTTCTGCAAATTGTTTCCTCTGCGGTGGCGACTGTAAACGAACGACAGTGAGGCGCTCGTGGGCCGCAAACGCTTTTTGAGTGCTGAGCTTTCTGCGGACAAGAGCGTCGCTCCCGCTATAGCACTGGGTCTCTTTGCCCTAGTCGCCGCCGTGTTTGCAGCCCTACTGATCGGTCCGGCACAAGTCGATCGCAGTTCAATCGTATTTGAACTATTTGATCGATTACCACTGCTCAATATCGACAGTGGTTTGTCTTCAATTCACGAAAACATTGTTTGGGAAGTTCGAACGCCTCGAGTGTTGTTGGCAGCTTTGGTTGGGTCAACCCTCGCAATAAGCGGCGCTAGCTATCAAGCAGTCTTTCGCAACCCCCTGGCTGACCCATATCTACTGGGAGCAGCTGCTGGAGCCGGTTTAGGAGCGACTGTGGCAATCGTCACTGGTTCGGGCGATGGTATGGGCGCATTCGACATGGTTCCGCTGCTCGCATTCGTCGGGGCGATCGGCGCCGTCGCACTCACCTATTTCCTAGGGTTTAGCTCCGGAGTTCAAAGAGCCCCAGCAGCCCTTTTGCTTGCGGGAGTAGCCATCGCAAGTTTTCTGACAGCAGTACAGACATTTATCCAGCAACAGAATTTGGAAACCATCCGCCAGGTTTACAGCTGGATATTGGGTCGGCTAAACACCGCTTCGTGGAATGAAGTTTCCCTTCTTGCCCCCTACGCCATATTGGCAAGCCTGATTCTGCTCCTATGTCGTAGAACCCTAGATGTCATGCGGCTTGGCGATGTCGAAGCCATGTCTGTAGGCGTTCGGCCCCAGTTGGTTCGGTTCATCGTAATTGCGGCCGCTTCTTTGGGCACCGCTGCAGCGGTAGCGGTCAGCGGCTTGATCGCATTCGTTGGGATTATCGTCCCGCACACTGTGCGACTGATAGCAGGTGCAAGTAACCGTGTGGTGCTGCCGCTCTCACTTCTATATGGGGCNGCGTTCCTAGTAACCGTTGACTTACTGGGTCGAACATTAGCGTCGCCCGCTGAAATTCCGATAGGAGTCATCACGGCGTTTTGCGGCGCACCCTTCTTTGTCGTTGTANTGCGCACAAGTAAAAGGTCGCTCATATGACTTCGTGTTCGGCTTCAAACATTACGGTGCAAGTTGACCGGAAGACCATTCTCAATGACGTATCACTAACGGTCGCGCCGCGGGAATGGATCACTATCGTTGGACCTAACGGAGCGGGGAAGAGCACTCTTCTCTCGGTCCTGGCGGGACTGCGAACTAGTGCCGGGCGAGTGTGTCTTGACGGGCGTGAAGTAAGTTCGATGAGTCCAAGAGAAAGAGCGCTCCTCGCTGCATATGTTCCGCAGCATCCAGAGGTCCCNTCNGGGATGTCTGTGCGGAACTATGTGCTAATCGGCAGAACACCGCACCTTTCACTTCTAGGGGTAGAGGGCCGAGATGACTATGAAGTGGTTGACCGGGTTATGGACCAACTGGATCTGTCGCACTTAGCGCACCGAACTCTCGATTCGCTGAGTGGAGGCGAATTGCAGAGATGCCACCTTGCTCGAGCTATTGCGCAACAAACCTCCGTCGTATTTTTCGACGAACCCACAACTGCGCTCGACTTGGGACATCAGCAGCAGGTGTTAGAACTCATCAGCGGTCTCCAAGAAAGTCAGGAACTGACGGTTGTCATGACGATGCACGACTTGAGCTTGGCAAGCCAGTACAGCGATAGAGTTTTCCTGCTGGGCGAAGGGAAGNTAGCGGCCCATGGAAGACCTAAAGACGTCTTAGACTCCGAACGACTTTCGTCTCTTTATGGGGCTCGAATAGCGGTGCTCGAAGTAGATGGCCACATCGTTGTTATTCCAGGTAAGGAATAGGTGAACTAATGACTGAATCGACNCCTCCCGATCGTCCTCCGAAGCGAGCCAAGAGCGCCACCCGCGACTCATTGGTGTTAGTCCACACCGGAGACGGGAAGGGCAAGTCTTCCTCAGCGTTCGGTGTTGTGGTTCGCTCAGTAGCGCGGAACTGGGATGTTGCGGTAGTGCAGTTTTTGAAATCGGGGGAGTGGAATACCGGGGAACAGCAAATATGCAGCGAAAAACTAGGTGTTGATTGGTGGTCACTTGGAGAGGGCTTCACATGGGATTCAAATGATTTGAGTGAGGACGAAGCGGTAGCGCAAGCGGCGTGGGCGCATGCTCAAGATTGCCTAAATAATGGCCGTTATCGCTTGGTCGTCTTGGACGAAATTACGTATCCGGTCAATTGGGGATGGCTGGTTCTTGATGAGGTTGTGGCTGCAGTTGAAACTCGTTCACCCAAGACAAACGTCGTCATTACGGGCCGTGATGCGCCGGGTGCGCTTATCGACATTGCCGATACCGCAACCGAAATGCGAAATATCAAGCATGCATACGAACAGGGCGTGTTGGCTAAGAAAGGCATCGACTATTGAAACAAGTGAGTGCCGTCCCCGTGGGTCTCACCTTGATTACCGGTGGGGCGCGGAGCGGCAAAAGCACCCTTGCTCAAAGAATTGGTGAGGCCTGGCCACGCAACGTGTATTTCGTCGCGACCGCTAGAGCTGGCGATGATGACATGGCTGNACGGATCGAAAAACACCGTCTCTCCCGTCCGCAAAGCTGGTCAACTATCGAGTCTCCCCTTGAGGTGCTCTCTGATCTGCAACGGATTCCAGAAGATGCGCTAATAATTTTGGATTGCCTAACGATGTGGGTTGCAAACCACCTCTTGGGTGGCGCAGAAAGTGAAGAAATAGAACAAGCTACNGCCGCACTGGTCNNACTGTTTGACAGCAGGGAANCACCGTCCATCGTTGTCACCAACGACGTNGGTTTGGGAATTGTGCCTGACAACGAANTAGCTCGTCGATACCGAGACANCTTGGGGCGCGTCAACCAGTTAGTGGCCGAGTCCGCAACTATGACGTTGTTCGCCTCCTGTGGGAAAGTAACGCGGCTCGAGAACTTTGAAGACGTTCTATGACACAAGTTCTCTCTACCTATTTGGATGATCTAACCGAGCCAGACCAAGATGCGCGGACAGAGTTGACGACCAGACTTGACGACATCCTTCGCCCTGCTGGAGCGCTTCAGCGGCTAGACGAGCTGGCCGTCTTCATGGCGGGTTGGCAAACATCTTCGGTACCGCGGGTCGATAAGCCAACCATTCTCATTTTTGCCTCTGATCACGGTGTAGCAGCCGCGGGCGTTAGTGCTTACCCCTCATCGGTCACTGAGGCAATGATGTCGGCGTTTGAGTCCGGATTGTCAACTGTTAATGCGTTTGCGCGTATATCGGGAGCCACTGTAAACGCTGTCGATGTTGGAATTGGTCGACCCACAGGTGACATCCGATTCGAGCCCGCAATGACCGAAACGCGTTTTCTGGAAGCCCTTAATTGCGGTCGCGAAGCGGTGTCGGCCAGTGATAGCGATTTGTTAGTCCTTGGAGAAATGGGTATCGGGAATACCACATCCTCCGCAGCGATTTCGGCGGCGCTTCTTGGAGGCAACGTATCCGAATGGGTAGGGCGAGGCACAGGAGTCAACGACGAGGGCTTACGACGTAAAAGAGATGCGGTCCAACAAGCGGTCGAACGAATCGACAGCGCTGAGCCTGGAGAAATATTGCGCCAGCTAGGTGGAGCAGAAATTGTTGCTATTGCTGGCGCGATTATCGAAGCAAGGCATCGAAGAATACCGGTCGTGTTGGACGGATTCGTGGTTGCCGCCGCCGCCGCGCCTCTCTACGCCTATAACCGCTTGGCTCTTCAACACTGTCTTGCTGCCCATCAATCAGCTGAGATTGGGCACAGACGACTTCTTGAGTACATGGGTTTAGAGCCGCTCCTCGATCTCAACTTCCGACTTGGGGAAGCCTCTGGCGGCGCTGCCGTTATACCGTTGATCGCCATGGCCTGTGCCGCAGCGAACGACGTTCCGACTTTCGCAGAATTCTTTGGTTCTGAGACGTGAGATCGCTGCGCGCTGCCGTTGTTTTTCTAACCAGAATTCCAGTTGGCGTTGGTCGAAAAGGCCCTCCTCCACTTTCGCAGGCCGTCCCATGGTTTCCGATGATTGGCGCAATAGTGGGCTGTTTAGTTGGGGTGGCCTACATGTTGGCGTCACAAGCGCTTCCAGCGACGGTCGCCGCGGTATTAGCCGTCTCTTTCGGAACAGCAATAACGGGGGCTTTCCATCTCGACGGGCTAGCTGACAGTGCGGACGCGTTCGCAGGAGGTACCACTGTCGAACGTCGGTTCGAGATCTTGAAGGACTCGCGGTTGGGTACCTATGGAACCAGTGCACTTGTTCTGGTCCTGTTCTTAGAGATTGCTGCTCTAGCTACCTTGGTGCCGAGCACTGGCCTGATCGCTCTGGTCACAGCTCACGGGATAGGAAGAGCGTCTGCGGTAGGGGTGATGGTTCTCACCCG
>PBOM01000010.1 GCA_002724355.1 Actinomycetota bacterium
GATGGACTAACGGACACATCTGACTCACCTATGGCCCAGCTTGTACGTGGGCTACTAATCCCCGAAGGTCACTATCGAGGCGGAAGTGCTTTCCCAGCCGAAGTGAACTTCCCGACACCGTGAACACCAGCCCGATCCCATGTTTGCACTCCAAATAGCTAAGTCGTTGACAGGCATGCTGTGCGCACCGATTCGTATTCGTCGTCGCCCACCACTTCCCCCAGACAACGTGGTCCACTATGAGATACCAACGTTGGCTCCAACTCAGGAAGAAGCCCGGCTTCGATCAGCTGACGTACCGATCGCTCGCACGCTCGACGGGCGATGGAAAGAGTGGCCGCCGCTGATTTTGGCTGGTTGTGATGAACCTTTGGTTCCAGATGCTCCCGATCTTCGCGGGGTTTGGCAGGTGTACAAGGGGCCACTGAAAGGCCATATCGAACGTAACGAACAGGCCGGGCCGCGAGTAGTAATCGCCGCAGGTGGAATCATTCACGATTTGACTGTCGGAGCCTCACCTATGGTCGATGAAGGAATTGGCGGAGCAAAGATAAGCGTGACAGCGCGTTACGAAAACGGTCGACTCAATCTTTATCTCAACGGCAAACGACTCGTGGTTACGCGCTACAGAGATGGCGAGGACATGGTATGGAGGTGGGGGCCGTACGTGAATCGTCTCCGACGTCTAACAGGCCCGCAAGCGAATTAACACCTTGCGAGTTAACGGAACTGCACTGTTTTACTTGTAGAGCAGGGCTCCATCATCCAACTCGACAACAGGTAGCTCGTCTTTATCTCGCCAATAGTCTTGAGTGTGTCTCCAGGGGTCGACGGTGCCCTGCTTGGGCATCAGGTGTATTGAGCGCATCAGATACCCAGGATTGAAGTTTTCTGGATCTACCCAAGGCAACAGTTCCATGTCCTCGTCCTCAGGGCGCAAAGTTGGAATAACTGTCTGAACGCCTTTGCTGTCCATATGTTGGAGTAAGCGACACACATATCCGGCAATCAAATCCGCTCGCAAGGTCCAACTTGCTCTGAAATAGCCGAATACCCAAATCAAGTTCGGTAGGCCAGTGAACATCATGCCGCGGTACCCGACTGTTGTAGAGAAATCGAGTCGCTCGTCGTCAATAGTGAAGGAGATATCACCGAGGATGCTGAGATCGAAGCCCGTGGCAGTGACAATGATGTCGGCTTCGAGTAGCTCGCCGCTCGCTGTTTGTATTCCATTTTCGGTGAACGTCGCGATTTCGTCGGTCACCACTGAGGCGTCACCCGCGGCTATGGAATGAAACAAATCGCCATCTGGGATAAGAGCGATTCGTTGTTGCCATGGTCGATAAGCAGGTTCGAAGTGTTCCGATACGTCGTAGTCCTCGCCCAGAATTTCTCGGATTCCCTTGTATAACTCTTCGCGCACAAGATCGGGATATTGGAATGACATCTGCACGATCTGTTCTTGGTCGAACANAATCTTTTTTCGAACGATCTCGTGAGTCCACTCGTCGGGGATATCNAGTTGCCGAAGAGTGTCTGCNAGTTCGTTGTTGTTAGGGCGAGCAACGAAGAAGGTAGGTGACCTTTGGAGCATGGTTACGTGCTCGGTTTTGTCCGCCATAGCTGGGATCAATGTCGCGGCGGTTGCTCCAGAACCAATCACAACGACCTTTTTATCGGTGTAGTCGAGATCATCAGGCCACGTCTGCGGGTGGACGATCGTTCCTTGAAATTCNTCCATCCCCTCCCACTCTGGGGTGTATGGGTCGGTGTGTCGGTAGTAGCCCTGACACATCCAAAGAAAGCCGCAAGTGAACTCGACCTGAGTGCCTTCTTCTAGATTCTTAACACTCAGTGTCCAACGCTTCTCGCTGCTTGACCATTGGGCGGTTTCAATAGTGTGCCCGTAGCGGATATGGGTGGAGATGTCGTTCTCNTCGATCACTTCGCCCATGTAATCGAGGATTTCCTGCGCGGTTGCTATAGGTGGTCCCGTCCAGGGTTTAAAACCGTAGCCGAAGGTGTAGAGATCACTGTCAGAACGAATACCCGGGTAAGTGTGTGTCTTCCAGGTACCGCCGAAGCTATCCATTGTTTCCAAAATCACGAAGCTTTTGTCGGGGCATTCCTGGAGCAGGTGGTACGCCCCGCCGATCCCTGAGATGCCAGCACCGACTATTAATACGTCGAAATGCTCAGTGGTTTCGTTCGTCATATCTCTAGGGTCGCCGATAGTGAGGGGTTGTAACAAGTTCAAACATGGATTCACCAGAATTCAAATNGTTTTCGACTGAAAGCATGAGAGTGTCGTTGGCTTGGTCGATGATCAGTCTTGCACGACGTGAGTGGAAAACTCTGTTAATGAACGACCCCAGGCTTGCGCATCGATACTCCCTATAGAAGTGATTGTTGATGCTGCCTGGCTCCCCATCGACAGGACGTGATGCAGATTGTCTGGGACCCCCAGTCCCTGACGTCCGAGACTAAGCACCCGACCAGGGTGACGTACCCAGTTATCAATGACGGTTCTAGCGGCGCTCGTTGAGTGCTCATAAACGGGATACACAGAGGGCAGACGGCGCACTTCAATATGCGTGTGATTCGCTTTTGGGAGGCCAGCTCTCCTCAGGTCTTCTTCCACCATCTGACCGATGGTTTCGGGGTTGGCTCCCCATAGTTCGTCATCTACCCAGCACGGAAGTTCGGCACATAGGACAGTGAGATCTGGTGGATCGTCACCGTTTCTGTAGTTCTTCGCTTCTGAAAGTCGAGCGGTAGCAAGATCAAGACCTGGGAAATAGTGAGCATCGAAGCTTGTGTACTGACCTTGGGGCACCACCAGATGAGCTATGAGCATGCCCCGAGTTCTTTGCTGATCGATAGCGCTGACAACCTCNTCAGGTGGGCTTGGGGACAGCGCTTGGGCGAGGCTGGGAAGAGGGATAGAAGACAAAACGTTGCTGGCATTTAACAACGTGTCACCAGCGGCGATTTCAACACTGTCTTCACTGACTGTTACTCGATCCACTGGTGTGTTTAATTGGATCTTCACTCCNTGGTTGGTTGCCGCGTCGGCTAACGATTCTGAAATTTGACCGTAGCCCCGGCGGGGGNAATAGAAGACCCTTCCTTCTGGCTTCGCTGCGCGCAGAGCGTTCTTGATTATTTGCGTGGGACCTCCCGCCGAGACACGCCGGTCTGACAACTCAGTAGTGAGGGAGTTTGGTGCAACGCCGTACAGCTTGGTTGCGTAAGGGCCGTAGAATTCTCGTGCGACCGTTGGTCCAAGGCGACGTTGAATTTCGGCCTCAAAGTCGGAAGCACCTTTTGNGCGAAGCGGCTTAACTAATGTGTCGAATGCGACCGCGGCGCTAAAACGNAATGGGAGATTCTTCACCATGTCGCCAGTGCGCAGCGGGAAACCAATCCANTTGTTTTGCAGTCGGATTCGACCGTTACGTTCCCGGGTTTGAAGGTCATCTCCNAACAAAGACCTAATAAGAGACATGATTGATGGGTCGGTTGCCGGGTGGAGACGGTGGCTTCCTAGATCTACTCGCTGGCCAGCAACTTCGAAACTTGCGGCCATGCCTCCTACTCGGCTTGACGCCTCGATAACGGTTACTTCATGACCGTTTTCTCGCGCTTTTAGCGCCGCCATAAGACCTGCGGGTCCCGCTCCCAGCACAGCGATGTCACTCATGATTTAGTTCCTTCGTTGTTACGAGAAGCACGTTTCCTCATCTCTACGATTAACGGTAGACCGCAGGAAGGGCGTAAAGTAGTCCTTACTATGACCGTACAGACTGCTGATGTCTTTGAGCCAAGTGGTGCAACAACTTTTGAAGGATTCTTTGGCACTCCGACCGTGTCGGTAACAGGAGCGGCTGGTTTCATAGGCTCTCACCTCGTAGAGCGCTTACTTCAGTTGGGATGTCATGTCATCGGAATCGACGATTTCGATCCCTGGTATAGCCCGCATCAGAAAAGGAGCANCCTTTTCGCTGCAGCCAATAACAGCAAGTTTGAACTTGTTGATGGAAACTTGAGCCCCGAAATAGCTCGGGAAGCGTTCAGTCGATCGTCGGTGGTGTTTCACCTAGCTGGCCGCCCCGGCGTTCAGGACTCCTGGGGTGAAGGTTTTGTTGATAGTTCACGTCGAAACATTGAATTGACTCAACGGGTATACGAAGCATCAGTTGATTCTCAAGTCGAGAGGGTGGTCTACGCGTCTAGTTCGTCGATCTATGGATCAGGAGCTACCAGTCTTGATGTGTCGCCAGAACCACGACCTATAAGCCCTTATGGCGTGAGCAANCTCGTAGGTGAACAACTCGCTCACGTGTACAGAGCGCAAGGGCTTCACATCACGAACCTGCGTTACTTCACCGTCTATGGACCGAGACAACGACCTGATATGGCGATGCACCGGATGTTTGAGGCGACGACCCCTGAAGGACCTGTTTTTGTGCGACGCGGTGACGGTCAGCAACGTCGTGAGTTCACTTATGTCAGCGATGTTGTGACGGCGACAGTAGCGGCGGGATTCATTGGCGAAGCGGCGAACGCGACATTTGATGTTGGAGGTGGTTCGTCTGTCTCACTCCAAGAAGTCATGACATTGGTCGAAACACTTGCAGACGCACCTATGCGAATGGAAACAGTTGTTGCCCCTGCAGGTGACCCCGCAATAACGGTTGCTCGCACAGACAACGCAGCAGAAATTCTTGGTTGGAGCCCCAAGATTGACCTAGTCGAAGGTTTGACCCGGCAATGTGAGTGGCATCGTCAACGAGTGGCGTCTGAGGAATCGNTGCTAGTTGCAGATTGAGATCGAGGCGCTTCCTTCGATCTTGTCCACACCCACCAACATCCGTAGATAACCGCTCCGCTCCAAAGCGCCGTCAGTAAATGGTCGCCGACAGACATTATCTGGTGGTCGGGTAACGCTACGCGCCAAAGTCGGTAGAACGGGTTTGTTGTGCGTTCAAAGTCGACGATGAGCGTGTGCTGACCGGTTGAAGTTTCGACCACGAGCCACAGCCACGAAAAAGTGCCCACGAGCGTTGCAGTGACCACTAGTTGGAGTCGCCGACGGTTCTGATCGACGGCCATTGCAAACAATATGGCTATCACAGGGAGGATCGGAACGATCTGGCGTCCGGACCACCACCAGCCATGCATTGTCAAAGCGATCCAAGTCGCGACAGCCCAGCCCACTNCACANAGCGATATCGCGATGTGCCAATTTTGATCACGTCGACGAATAGTCCTTGTCACAACAAGAGGAACAAGGAGATAGACGGGGGTCCAGGCTGCTATACCGAACCTTCGATCGACGATCAGTCCCAACAGTCGTCTGGTCCGGCCGGCGTAATTGGGTGAATTCCCTACCACAGCCCATTCGCTGTTTACGAAATGGTCACCTGTTGCATAGACCGTCCAGCTTCCGTAAATCCTCTGATGAACAATCAGATAAATGGCGCCGGAGAGCAACAGAGTAACCAACTGGAGTTTGAGAATTACACCGGGATCATGTTTGNGATTCCAGACCAAGAAAATCGCCAGTACGAGNGCTAGAGGAACATATTTGATGCCGAGCCACGGTAAGCAAATCATCATCGCGACACTGACCCAAGACCAACGNGTTGATGCACCTGAAGTAATTCCGGCGACTCCCAACACCACGCACAGCGCAGCAGGCATAGCTGGATACACCTGAGTGCCGTAGCTCGTCAACGGNGAAGCACAAAAGAGGGCGGTAATCACCCAGGTAGCGCTCGAAANCCCTACNGCGAACCGTCTNACCGCCAACCACAAAGTTGCTGCGGCGGTGAGTCCGGCAATTANNGCCAGAGAACCCTTTGCGAACTGCCACCCACCTAGCTTCATGGGTGCGGCTAAAAGTATTGGAAGTAACGGGTCGTGAGGACTGATTTTTTGGCCAGAGTCGTTAAGAGCGATCGTCTGAGGATTCAGGTTCACTTCGTGAAAGTCTCGGAATTTGCCGTCCTCTATTTCATCTGAAATATCTAAGTCGAAGTCTTCTCCGAGGCTGAGCGCAGTCAACAGATACTGTGGCTCATCTGCTGTTACTTGAGCATTGTAAGTAGCTCGAGCTTGGATGCTAAGAGCTGCGACAACAGAGACCGTTAGCGCCACAAGGAACATCCGCGCCCTGAGACTTTCACGCTTTGTGTTCATTGGGTCCTTATAAGTGATCAGCGCGCCGCAGCACAAGAAACCACGATAGAAGCGCGGATGCGCAAACCAGCGTCACCGCCATAATCCCGGCTTCTGCCACGAACGCATCTTCAAAGGACCCAAATATGCGGGTGGTTAAGGTCGGGAAACCAATAGGAGCGACGATAAGGCTGATCGGCAACTCTTTCATTGTCGACAGAACCACTAGCCCTGCTGCTGCCAATAGACCCGGTCTCATTACCGGTAGGTCAACACTTCGAAACCTTCTCCATCTGTCGGCACCCAATGTTGCTGCTGCGTCGTGGAGGCCGTCAGGAACGGTCCGCACAGCGACCAATGCGGTTCCCATTGCTAAGGACCCAAATCGAACGACATACGCAAAGATAAGCAATGCCATTGAGTCATATAGAAGGTCACCAAAGAAGCCCGATTTCAAAGTCCAAAACCGAAGCGATAATGCGATGAGAATTCCTGGTACCGCGAAGGTGGCGATTACGACTGAATGAGCGAAGCGCCCGATCCGATCGCGATGTCGACCAACGAGGAAGGCGATGGGGGTGACTGCGACGAGAGCTACGAGACCAGTCAATACGCTGGATGAAAGCGTGTTGGAAGCAGCTTCCACGACCTTGGAAGCATCGATGGTGAGTGGTCGACCTCCCCGTTGGGTTCGCAACAGTCCGTCGCTCGCCCAGTCGATGAGGGCTGCGCTAGGAGCTAATACGGCAAATGTGATCGTGCCTATCACCAAGGTCATCGCTGAGGTCTTCCAACCTCCGAGAGTATGCGTCATTGGTTGTGAGGTACGACGAGTCGTAATCTCAGGCAAACGACGATTGATCGACCTCTCCGCCAGAACAACCACCCCAGCAAACATCAGCAATATGAGACTTAAGGCAAACGCCATCGGCGGACGAGCCAGGTAATTTGATTCGATTGCTCGAGTCAGAGTGTCGTATCGCATCAGTTGAACAGCACCAAAGTCGCTGATTGTGTAAAGGAAAACTAGAAGAGTTCCCGCTGCGAGCGATCCAGAGATCTGCCGGAGTACTACCCGCCGAAATGCTTGTGGGACAGTGTCACCGAGTATCAATGCACTTTGTTCAAGAGAGCCTGGCAGTTGCCTCAGTCGAGCAGCTACCGGCAAATACACATATGGATAACAAAACAAGGTCAGCACAAACCAGGCACCGAATAAGCCGCGAAGTTCTGGAGTTTCGGAGATTCCAACGAAGCTGAATGCGTCGTTAGCGAGGCCTCCAGGGTTCAACGTTCTGATGAATGCCGCAGCGCCTATAAACGTTGGAAAGACCAGCGGGATAGGAAGGAGTACTCGCCATAGTCGACGGAAAGGAAGGTCTGTCCTGGTTGTGCACCATGCCAACGCAGTACCCAAAGCAGCTGCAGAAAGTGATACAAGAACGGCAAGTCGAACCGTACGCCAAAAAGGTTCCAATGTCTGACGCTCCAGCAGCAAACCGAGGGGGTCTGCTCCTGACGTAAAGTTTCGCCAGATCAAATACAACCCAGGGAAAGCGAACGCCAGGGAGCAGACAAGGCCAACAAACCTCAGCTCCCTAGGCGTTCGCGTCTGGGTCATTGATTCTGAATACCACTCGCTTCGATGATTCGGGCGGTTTCTTCAAATCCGCCTCCCAAAGCATCAAAATCGACCGAACCAATTTCTAGAGCGGTCAGCGCCGGAAGCGTCGCATTGGGTTCGACGCCAGCAGCCAACGGGTACTCAAAAGTGCGGTTTGTGAAGTAACTCTGCACCGGTTCGGTTAGCAGATACGCAAGTAGTTGATTTGCTTCNTCCGAATTCTTTGATGAGTCCAAAACGGTGGCGGCGGTGATGATGAGAAGCGAACCAATGTCATCGTCGTCAAGATCATGATTCTTTGCCCGATGATCATCACCAGAAGCAGCGACTTCTTGGTAGTTGTAGTAGTGGTTCACTAATCCCATTTCTATTTCACCGCGGCCAGTGGCTTCGACAATTGACCTGTTGTTCGGGTAGTAGCGGGCGTCGTTGTCCACCATATNGTTAAGCCATTGGGCGGCTACGTCAGTGCCGTACTGATCGCGAAATACTGTGAACCAATCAACGAATGAGCCGTTGGTTCCAGGTATTGCCACTTTGCCTCGCCACTTTTCTTCAGTCAGATCGAACACTGACTTGGGAAGGTCGGCCTCGTCTACAAGGTCAACATTGTGCACAAGGACTCTCTTGCGTCCTGAAAATCCGATCCAGCTTCCTTCGCTTGATCGATTTTCCTCGCTGACAAGACCGAGAACTGAGTTATCGATTGTGCCGAGCAAGCCTTTCGACTCTAGGAAACCAACTGGTCCCGGTGAGCGACTTAAAAAGACATCTGCGGGACTGCGACTTCCTTCTTCGTCGATGAGAAGGGCTAATTGGGTTGAACTGCCCCATCGAACTTGAACGCTGATACCGGTAGCGCAAGCAAATGCTTCCAGNACGGGTTCAATTAGATTTTCGGTGCGGCCTGAATAAATGGTGACCTCGCCTCCGTTGCCATCTNCGCACTCTTCGGGATTGATCTCTGCAGCCANTCCGTCGATTTGTAGTTGGTCGGAACCACCGCANGCGGTGGCGAACAAGGTCAATGTGATGATGAGGGGGAGTAAGCGTTTCAGCATAAGTCCTTAAACTATCCACTCTTGAGGAAAGATGTAAAGTGAGCTTTACGCCGTAGAGTGTGTANCGTGAACTTCCTATCGGGAATACGAAGTCGTTTATCGACCAAAACCGCCCTAATTGTGGGCGTTCTAGCGGGTTTGGTGGCAGCGATCGTGGTGACCCCAACCGTCGATGGTGAAGCTTTCGCTGAGGCTGCCCGACAGGCGGCGGACCAGCCAGCTGGTGTTATCGGTGCGTTGGTTGCNTTCGGTCTAGCTTTCGTACTGCGNGCTATCGCGTGGCAACGAGTGTTGCCNGACCTTCCATTCAGCCACGCGTTAGCAGGCATTCATTTGGCCCTGGGAGCGAACCATGTGTTGCCGTTCCGCTTAGGTGAACCTCTTCGTGTTTTGAGTGTTGTTCGCCGTCGACGNGTCGGCATCGAAGCAGCCACTGTCTCAACAGTCACATTGCGTTCAGCTGACATGGTTGCGGTGATCGCATTGGGTGCAGTTGTTGCCCCGAGCGCATTCTTCGGATTGGTCGGGTTAGCAGGTTGGCTNNTGCTTGCNCTGGTGGGTGTTGCTGCAGTGGTGGGCTGGAAATGGCTCTCCAATGTCGCGCGACGCCGCCCCGACGTGGTGATGCCAGGTTTGGTTGCATTAAGCCTGTCTGCTGTTGCGTGGGTAGCTGAGTCGATNCTTGTCCGTNAGGTGGCGACCTGGGTCGGAATCAATTTGTCATGGTCAGAAGCGATCTTGGTGACAACCGTCGCNGTGGCAGCTCAAATAGCGGCGATTGCACCCGGAGGCTTTGGAACCTATGAAGCTGCAGCAGTCGCTGCATATGCAGTACTTGGATACGACCCGGAATTGGCGTTGATTGCAGCCTTGGGAGCTCACGCCCTNAAGACCGCGTACTCACTGGTTGTCGGCGTGATAGCGGCCTTTCTTCCGGCGCCTGCGTTGACGGGTAGATTCCGGCTGAATAAGACATCTCACACCATGGTTGCTAGGCCGATCACAGCCGATGCCCCTGTCGTGTTGTTCATGCCGGCCTATAACGAAGAAGAAGCGGTGGAGGCATGTATCGAACGCGTCCCCCAACAAGTCCACGGCCGTCGAGTTGAATTAATAGTGGTCGACGACGGCTCCTACGACTCGACTGCGAAACGCGCCGAGGCAAGTGGGGNAGAGGTAATTCGGCTAGGCGATAATCAGGGTTTGGGAGCAGCGGTTCGAGTCGGCTTGAAAATCGGTGTCGAACGCGGAGCTGCGGCAGTGGTGTTCTGCGATGCCGACGGTGAATACCCGCCCGAGGAATTACACAACGTTGTCGCTCCAATCTTTGATGGAGAAGCTGACTATGTAATCGGAAGCAGATTCCTTGGTCGAATCGATCACATGCGACCTCATCGACGCTTCGGCAACCACGTCTTGACTCGAGTNCTACAAGTAGTTGCTCGTCAACGAATCACTGACGGCCAATCGGGTTACCGGGCTCTTTCATTCGATGCCGCTCACAGCGCTGAAATCATTCATGATTTCAATTATGCGCAAGTGCTCACACTCGATTTGTTGGCAAAAGGATTCCGTTATCGAGAAGTTCCGATTAGCTATCACTTTCGCACCACAGGGGAAAGCTTCATCAAACTCGGCAGATACCTGCGCAACGTCGTGCCCGCCGTTTATCGCGAAATTAACGCTGCCTAACTGGCCTTGAACGCGAGGACCTGCTCGCCGATAAATGCCACNTGGACTCGGTCACCTCTGGTGAGGTTGGTCGACGCACCGCATCGAACTCGTAACTGTTGGTCGCCGAGATTTACAAAAACCATGCTGTCGTGCCCGTAGTACTCAACTAACTGGACTTCTGCCTCGCCGCCTGCCTCAATTGACAGCTGCTCAGGCCGGAGTACTACATCAACTACACCGTTGAGCTGAGGGTCAGTGGGCAAAGAGCCCAGCACGCAGTCCACTAGCCCCGAATTTGCGTCACCGGAAATTACNGACATCGTGCCAACAAACTCGGCTGTCCAACGATCCGCTGGTTGGTGATAAAGAGTTTGCGGTGAATCGGCCTGCACGATCTGTCCCTCTCGCATCACCGCCACTCGATCTCCGACAATAAATGCCTCATCTTGATCGTGNGTGACGAATATTGAAGTGATCCCCAGCTCGGCGAGGAGTCCCCGGACNTCGGTTCTGACTTCTACGCGAAGGTTGGTGTCGAGATTAGAGAACGGTTCNTCTAGCAGTAGCACNCCGGGTCGAGGAGCTAAGGCCCTGGCTAGAGCAACCCGTTGTTGTTGTCCTCCCGACAACGTTGCCGGCATTCGATCTTCCAACCCGGCGAGGTTCATCATCTCAAGGGCGTCAGCAACTTCGTCGTCCTTGTTCGGCGACTTNGTGATCCCGTAGGCGACATTCTTGGCAACTGACAGGTGTGGGAACAGAGCCCAATCTTGAAACACCATGCCGACTCGACGGCGATCGGGTGGCACCCAGGTATCGCCTGCGACGACTTCTTCTCCGATAGTGATTGATCCAGCCGAAGGCCGTTCCAGGCCAGCGATCAATCTCAACAATGTTGTTTTGCCGCAACCACTTGGTCCTAGCAGAGCAATGGACTCACCAGGTTCTGCNCCGAAGCTCACACCGTGTAGCACCGGCTCTTGGTCATAGGCGTGTTCCAGGCCTTCTACGGTAACCCCGCGTGCCGCGGCTGTTGTCATGCGCCTGGAGTTACGACAATGCGTTCTGCAGTTGGTCCGCCGACGCCGAATGGGTTGTCGCCTACATCAACGGTCGCGGTTCCATCGGGAGCGAACGACAAAACGACTCCTGAGCGGCCTGGCATGAGGCCGCTATTTTCGAGAAATTCAAGTTGACCAGCTTCCCATTCGAGCTCTTCAGGTATCCGAACCACCGTGAAGGAATCACCGGCGTCGATCTTGGAGAGGACTACTGCGTCTTCAGGTTCGGTGTAGCCGCTACCCGGNATCGGATTCCCGTGGGGGCACGTCTGNGGCTCCCCAAGAGCTTTTAGCATNGCTGCTTCTACTGTTGGTGAAATTACGTGCTCCCAGCGGCCTGCTTCGCTATGAGCGTCTGTCCAATTCAAACCAAGAACGTCGGTAAGGAAGCATTCTGCGAGTCGGTGGCGTCTCACGATTGTTGTCGCNAGTTCTTTTCCGTCAGTCGTGAGGGTGATTTCTCCGTCAGCCTTGAGGTTGACGAGGTCTTCGCGTTCCATTCGTCGAACCATTTCACTAACCGCGGGTCGAGACACCTCAAGGCGTTCGGAGATTCTCGCCTGAATGACGGGTACTCCGTCTTCGGCTAGTTCGTAGATGGCCTCGCTGTATTCTTCGAAAGCGGGATGATGTTCTGTTGGTTCATAAGCCACACCTTGACCCTATCAGTCATCTTGTCCGAATTGTGACAGTCAAGTGTTAAGCATTCCTTACATATGAATTGCACTGATATTTAGGGCTTTGACAGCGCTCGACCTGACAACATCCATGCCCGACGATCGTGAAAAATGCTTCCCTACGTCAAACCAGCGGCGTTCGCAACTGCCTCCAAATGCGATGCGAAATCTTTCGCCGGAACAGGCGCAGCAAGCACTAGCTCATCTACCCCTAGCTTCGCGGCCAGCGCAACTTTGCTTTCAATTTCACTCGGATTGATCTCTGACAGCGGAACACCAAGTTTGAAATCGAAATCTTCGTCACTCAAGTCTCTTTCGTGCGCATTGAGGATTTCACCTAACTGACCCAAATGTGCCTCAATATCTGGTTGAGCCCACCAGCCGTACCAACCATCACCCAAACGGGCGGCCCGTCGCATAGCCGCCGGTGAATCTCCCCCAATAATGATCGGAGGACCTCCCTCCGTTAGAGGTTTTGGGTTCATCACAGCGTTTTCGAAATTAACGAAGTCGCCCTGATAGGTAGCGCGGTCATCTGTCCAAGCCACCCNNAGAGCCTCAATGTATTCATCGAGACGACGTCCACGATTCGCGAAGTCCACTCCCAGGGCCCCGTATTCCTCCCAAGACCAACCCGAGCCAACCCCAAGCTCGAAGCGNCCCTCAGTGAAATGATCAAGAGTCAACACCTCTTTCGCNGTGAGTAAGGCTGGNCGCTGCGTCAAGATCAAAACGCCAGTAATAAAGCGAAGCGTGGTCGTCGCATGAGCAGCTGCCTGAGCGACAAAAAGGGGATCAAAAATGCCGGTGTCGGGACCCCAGTTTGGTTCACCATCGTCGGTGTACGGATAGTCAGATTCGTACTCAGGGAAAAAGACGACGTGTTCAGGCAGGGAAAGAGTTCGAAATCCGAGGCCTTCTAATGTTTGAGCAAAGTCTCTGACAAACGTCAGATCTCGACGCGGCGAGTTACCAAAAAACCCTGCGACGCTGATATCCACAAGTCCCCCTCAAAGCGCGCNAAACCAGATCCTGTTTGATGATCNGCGTCGCAACTGNTTGCACAGACTGATACAGGACTTAATTTGACGCAAATAATCTTCTAAAGGTCGGTAACTTCAACAACTGTGACTGAACAGTTCAATGCGGCTGCTGATCGACTCCTGAGTCAGAACAGCGAATTTGCGGAGTCCTTCAGTGACGCAAGCATGAGTGCTGCGCCATCGCTAAGACTGGCGATCGTGGCCTGCATGGACGTCCGCCTGAATGTTGCAGAGCTTTTTGGGCTCCAAAACGGAGAAGCTCACATTCTTCGTAACGCTGGCGGAGTAATTACAGACGACGTCATACGTTCCTTGTGTTTGTCGCAGCGGCTGTTAGGCACCCAGGAAATCATTCTCTTGCACCACACCGACTGTGGACTCCAAAAAGTAAACGAAGACGAGTTCAAAGCGGACCTAGAAAGTGAGCACGGAGTGGCACCTTCCTGGCCGCTAGGAGTATTCGACGATCCCTACACCGATACTGCACAGTCCATGCAGCGGTTAGTTGACAACGTCTTTGTTGAGACCAACTTCCTGCGNGGCTTTGTGTACGACGTAACGGACGGCCAAATTCGAGAAGTAGCTCAAGCGCAGNCGAGCGAATAGAACTACGGTCTCCGCAAGATGACCCGTCGAGAGGTCCGCGTGAANACCGCGAAAAATAGCCGTCCACTAGTGCCGTTGTATGTTTGCGGAATTCTGGGACCTTTCGGAGGGACGGTGTTGTCGCCGATGATTCCGGAACTCCGACAGTCCTTCGACACCAGCACAGCCACAATTGCTTGGGGAATTGGGGCGTTCTTCTTTCCCTTCGCGGCACTGCTGTTGGTGTCAGGAACTCTCGGAGAAAAATGGGGTCGAGAAAGAACTGTCCGAACNGCCGTNGTGNTGTACGCCCTCGCATCGCTGGGGTGTGCAGCTAGTTCGTCTCTGTTTGTTTTCTTCGGGAGTCGAGCAGCCCAAGGCGCGTTCAACGCGTTTATGACCCCGCTACTCATCGCCACCCTGACTGATCTAACCCCTAAGGAACGAATTGGTAGGGCGGTTGGCACCTACGCGGCGTTTCAAGCGATCGGAGGAGTTCTAGGAATGCTCGTGGGTGGCATCGCCGCTGACCTCGGATGGAGNTGGGCGTTCACGGTGATAGCAGCAGTCGCGTTAGTGCTCTCTTTGATCTTGCCGAAAGCCTCAANCTCNGAGAGGGTCGCAGTGCCGGGNATTCGGGCGGTAGTGAACCGAAGAATGCTCATGCTGGGTCTGGTAGCTCTTACCCAAGCAATCGGCCCTGGCGGGGTTCAACTTCTGGTGGCTCTTGTCAGCAGAGATGTTTTGAGTTTGTCTGGATCTGCGACTGGTGCGCTTCTCATCACTGGCTCGTTAACAGCAGCTGTGCTGACGCCAATATGGGGATCGCTCATAGATCGGACCGGAGCGAAGCGAGGAACAATCCTCGCGTTGGTGTTATCTATCTGCGGAGCGCTCGTGTTGTCGCAAACGAAAACTACGTTGGCTCTAGTTTTGGCGTGGGCCATTGTGGGCGCGGTAGTTCAATGTGTCTCCACTGGGTTTCAATTGCTTGCGGCAACGGGGGTGCCGGGAAATAGAGGGGGCGGCATTTCCTTTGTCTTATCGCACCGCTTTTTGGGCCANGCGATCGGACCCTTGCTGTGGGTGCCTATTTTCGAAAGAAATATCTCCGTGGCCTACATCGGGGCAGCCATGGTCGGAGTGTTATCGATAGCTTTTGTTTACGCAGCGCAACATGACACTTTGTTGGCTGGTACAGCAGACTGATTTACTGCGTGGGAAGCCAATCAGCGATGGCTTGACCGATCTCATGAGGGCTGTCTTCTTGAACGAAGTGAGCACCACTAACGGTGACCTCAGTTTGGTTCGGCCATGTGCGACAGAACTCTCGTTGAGGACCAGTCAAAATTGAGCCGGGATCAGCATTCACGAACAATTTGGGCACCTCGGAAGTCGCCAGCCATGCCGCGTACTGTTCGACGATCGCCACGACATCGGCTGGTTCTCCTTCGATAGGTATTTCTGTTGGCCAAGTGAGGGTGGGTCGCCGATGTTGCGGGTCCAAAAATGGTTCACGGTAAACAACCATTTCTTCTTCGGTTAAGCCCCGCAGAACAGCGCTGGGAAGAACCCTCTCAACAAAAATATTCTTCTCGATAACCATTTCTTCACCGGCAGGTGACCGAAAGCCCTGAAACGCTCGCCGGCCCCCCTCATCGAAGTTCTCCCACAGGATGGGAGTCACGATTCCCTCCATATACGCGATTCCTGCCACACGATCTTGATGACGATACGCCCAGTCAAAACCGAGAGCGGAACCCCAGTCGTGAATGACGAAGGTCACCTGGTCCCCGAGATCCAACTGATCCAGCAGCCCATCAAGGTATTCGCGGTGATCAACGAAGCGGTAAGTGCCTGGACTCACGTCATCAAGCTTGTCGGAGTCGCCTTGACCGATGAGGTCTGGTGCAATGCATCGAGCTTTTGTTGAGACATGAGGAATGATGTTGCGCCACAGATATGAGGAAGTGGGGTTCCCGTGCAAAAACACGACTGGATTTCCCTCACCTACCTCGTGATAAGCCATCTGTTTTCCCGCAACAGTCTTGTATTGCTTAGAAAGTCGTTCGGTGGAAAAAGGCGCATCAGACATAGTCACTTCTTTTCTTTAGGGTGGCCCCTTTCCTACACCAGTCGCGCACCTATTTTCATAAATTGCGGCTGGAACTTTTGCTGCTCAAGACACAACGACGCCACAAGTTAGGACCGGCTGAATGTCGATAAGCCGACTCCTACATCGCCATCGGTCACAACTGGCGAAGTCATGATTTCCGAAAGCCATGCGGGTCGACCCAGCGACCCAACAACGATGGCAACGTCAAGACCCGCCAACGTTTCGATCTGGCGGACGTGATCGGCGGCGTAATCGCGAGGGCGAACATCGGACGCAAGTTCGGCGAGAGCCCAAGGATCAGGTGTACTTCCGTTCAGATCCGTAGCTTTGACGTGCAACAGCTGAGGAGAAGTGGGCTTATCTCCGCCACCGTCTAACCCTGGACCATCAGCAATAATCAAACCGTTGATTTCTTTAGGCCGAGAACCAAACAGTAGAAGACCTACGTAACCCCCCAGGCCGTAACCCATTAACGTCAGGGGACCGAGTTCGGCCAGAACCGCGTCGGCATCAGACATCAACGCTTCACACGTGTAACCACCAGCCAAGGGCACGCTTGATTGGCCGTGCCCTGTGAAATCTAACGCGAACACTGGACCGACCCATTGTTCAAGACTGATGGGCACAGCCGACGGCGATTGCTCACCGAGGCCATGCAGGATCAGCAATGGTTGACCATCACCCCCACGCAGCTCATGCAGAGCCAGCTTGCTGCGAACATGATCTAAGAAAATGGTTTTCATAAGACACGTCGCAAGAAATCGGCAACGAGAGCAGCGATATCGCCAGGTCGTTCTATGTGAACAAAGTGACCGGTGTCTGCCAACGCATGAAATTCTGCTCCATCGGGAAGAATGGGAAAGGCTTCCTCTGGAGTGGTGCCCCAGCCCATCTCCTCTTTCACGGTGCCGATCACTCCGAGATAAGGCACCCGCAAACCGCGAAGACGGGGGATAGCCCATTCCGGTCGCCACGCCCCAGATGGTCCGAACCGCAAAGTCGGATCAATCTTCCAACGCCACCCATCAGGGTCCTGTTTAGCGCCGACGGTCACGAGGTACCGGAGCCAATCCATAGACAAACGAGGATTCATCAACTGTCTTCGCTCAGCTAATCCATCGATGCTGTCGGCGCGTCTACTGGCCTGACCAGCGCGACGTCGATGGTCAAGCCAGCCGCTGAGCTCAGCTTCGAGCGCTTGAGTATCCGATCGATCAATCTGGGTATTGAAACCCCGTTTATTGGGTATCCCGTCGAGATTGATGACTGCACGAACACGGTGGGGAAGGACCTCAGCAAGTTGATTCATCATCCCTCCACCCTTGCTGTGACCCAAAACGGGGACCGGATCTTTAGTCTCAAGCGATTCGATGACGTATGCCGCATCGCGAATATCAGCTTCCCAGGTGTACAGCGCAGCTACGTCGCTGTCTCCGTGACCCCGCTGATCCCACGCAACAACCCGAAACCCCGCATCCGCCAACAANGGTGCGAANAGATCCCACGTGCCNGCAAANTCGAAGCCGCCATGAGCGAGCGCNACCGGCTGANCTTNTTCNCGACCCCACTCAACAACCGCAACCTCAATACCACCAACATCAACACGTCGAGAACGTTCTGGTCGTTTCGCCTCGGGAAGGCGNGAACGGACGGNGTCTACTTCGGTACTAGTCATCGCAACATCGACCCGTGACAAGATTCGATACGACAGCTATGAGAGAACTTGATTGCTGGAGCCAAGGGAGAACTATTTCGCACGCAGGGACCCTGTCAGATTGGCACATTCGCTCGCTCCGCGCATCATCGCGTAGCTTGCTGTTATGGCAAACGATATTGACATTGGGCTTTTCTCCATCAACACAGACCATTTGGTCGATCATGAAGCACTAGCAAAGGTCGCGATAGCGGCAGAACAAGCAGGATTTGAATCCCTTTGGACTGCTGAACATGTCGTTCTACCCGACCCGCAAGTTCCACCTTCACCTCTTCCCCCACACGCAGAACTACTCGATCCGACAGTCGCTTTGGCTTATATCGCAGCGGTCACCACAGAAATCAAATTAGGAACAGGCATCATCATTCTCCCGCAGCGCAACCCTCTAGTACTCGCAAAAGAACTTGCCAGCGTCGATGTGTTATCCAATGGTCGCGTGATTTTCGGTGTAGGAGTCGGCTACCTCGGACCTGAATTCGCTGCGATAGGTGTACCTATGGAAGACCGCGGACCTCGAAGTGTCGAGTACATCGAAGCAATGCGATCCATCTGGAACGACGACGACCCCGAGTACGACGGCGAATACGTTTCATTCTCAGGCGTAAAAGCGTTTCCTCGCCCAATCCAACGNCCAGGACCACCGGTAGTTATGGGTGGTCACTCCAAACCCGCTTGGCGCAGAACAGTGACTCACAGCGAAGGCTGGTATGGGTTCATGTTGGACCCGGAAGCAACTTCGCAAAACCTGGCGGGGCTCGCCGAAGCAAAAGAAAAATATGAACGCCCAGACAGCCTCGGGCCGATCGAAATCACAGTAACCCCCCGCATGCGCCCCGGAACCGAAATGATCGATCGATACAACGAACTTGGAGTTGACCGACTCGTGTTGCTCTCCGGCGCACGAACAGTCGATGAATCATTGACGTTCATCGAACACATCCACGACACCCTTTTGAGCTGATGACATCCCAACCGTTACACGGACTCCGAGTAATCGAACTCTGTCAAGGCATCGCCGGTCCCTGGGCCGGCCGGCTTCTCGCGGGCTACGGGGCAGATGTCATCAAGGTCGAACCNCCCGAAGGTGACCGTTCAAGGGCGTTAGGACCATTCCCAACTGATGACCCGAATCCCGAAACCGGTGCGTTGCATTTACATCTGAACACCGGCAAACGCTCAATTGTTGGGAGCGTCGGAGATGAACTTGTCGATCGCCTAATAGCTGGAGCAGACATCGTCTTACAATCCTCCGCCGACCTAGACCCAGACACAATTGAGGACACCCACCCGGGGCTAGTGCTGGTCACCATTACGTCGTTTGGATTAACAGGCTCCTACAACTGGTGTCGCGGTGAAGAAATAGTTCACTACGCGATAGGGGGCCCAATGTCTGCGACCGGTGACCCGGACCGCGAACCACTCAAAATGGGTGGTGACATAGGGCAATATCAGTGCGGCAGCCTCGCAGCCACAGCGACACTTGCAGCCTTAGCGTCCCAGCAACGAAACGGACGTTCCATACACGTGGACATGAGCAACGTCGACACCCAGATCACCTCAATCGACCGACGAATGACCTTCCTGCTGTACAACGCATATCGAGGAGAGAACGTGCCTCGCAGCGGGGGNTACAGCACGTCGATCTTTCCTGGCGGATGCCGTCCAGCCCTCGATGGCCACGTTCAAGTGTCAACGTTGATGAATTGGTTGCCGCGAATGGTCGCCGTCATGAACGACCCCGAAATGTCAGCCTTGTACGAAGATCCAGCGTGGATCCTCAACGAAAATTTGCCTGAACTCGCTGACGGTCAACTTCTAGCGTGGACCCTTGGCCGAGATAAGCAACAAGCCATGGAAGAAGCCCAGGCTGGGGGATGGCCGATCACTGCAGTTAACCGACCCATAGATCTGCTGTCAGATCCCCATTTCTCGGAGCGGGGTTTCTTCTCCGAAATAGAACAAACCAACGCTGGTCCCACGCTGCAACCCGGCGCACCCATCCGNATCGACGACGGTTGGATTGTTTCCAGACCCGCACCGATTATCGGAGAACACCAACAAGAACTAGAAGGCGAGTCGCCTCGGACAAGNGAAGCGACCAGCAAGGTTGATGACGAACTTCCTCTAAGCGGCATTCGAGTTCTCGACATGACAGTTGTATGGGCGGGACCGTACTCAACTCAAATCCTCGGAGATTTAGGCGCGGANGTTGTTCGAGTCGACAACCCATGGGTGTTTCCAACGGCAACNAGAGGAATATTTCCCCGCCCCACCAAAGAAATGATTGCCGACATTGGCGGTATCGGNGGCGGNTATCCCGACGCCGAACCCGGACAACGACCCTGGAACCGATTCGCACTGTTCAATGCTCATGCCCGAAACAAGCGAAGCATCACACTCGACTTGCGCCAAGACTACGGAAGAGAAACGTTCATGCGACTGGTTGACGTCAGCGATGTGCTGATTGAGAACAACTCAGTTGACTTGATGAACAGATTAGGAATTAGCTGGGAAGAACTTCATGCCCGCAACCCGAATCTGATCATGGTTCGAATGCCCTCAGTTGGTCTCGAAGGCCCCTACCGGTCCTACCTCGGATTCGGAGTGAACTTCGAAGCGCTATGCGGGCTTGGCGCTATACGGGGCTATCGAGACGCCGATCTATCAGAAAACGAAGCGGTCTTTCATATGGATGCAGCTTCAGGGGCAGCTGGTGCCTTCGCAGCGCTCATGGCGTTGCGACGCAGAGAACGTACTGGAGTTGGGGAACTTGTCGAGGTGTCGCAGAGCGAAAATATGCTCAACCACATCGGCGAATTACTCATCGACGCGAGCCGAACTGGCGCCATTCACGAACCCCTCGGCAACAGACATCGAGTNCACGCACCGCAAGGCTGTTACCCATGTCAAGGCGATGATCAATGGGCAGTGTTATCGATCACTGACGACGAACAATGGCAGTCAATGGTGGAGCTCTTAGGNTCGCCTGAGTGGGCGACGGACCCTGCTTTATCAACAGCTACAGGCCGTCAGGAACACCATGATGCCATTGACAAATATTTGAGTGAATGGACCTCAACACACACGGCACAAGAAATTTTCGAAATTTGTCAACGAGCAGGAATAGCCGCCGCACCAGTGCTCCACGAAGACGAAACCTTCACCGAAGCTCATTTCCAACAACGCGGACTATTTGCCACCAACGGCAACGCAGATTCCGGCACACACCTCTACCCGACCCACATATGGCGATGGAGTGGACCTGAAATGCGATTCGAAGAGTTACCAGTCCTTGGAGGCCACAACGAAGCAATCTTCAAAGGACTACTAGGAATGACCGACGAGGAATACGCCCTGCTCGTTGAAGGTGGNCACATACAGCTCGATTACCTGCAACCAGACGGAACGCCCTACTAACAGTCAGTTATTAGTCCGGGCGATCAAGCCGAAACTGGTCGCGTGTGGTCGTGTAGTCCATTCCCGCTAGCCGACCGAGAGCATCCAGCTGTACCGGGTCGACTCGGGTTCCATCCAACACATTGCTATCGACATGNAAAGCGACCACCTCGCCGAACGTCACCACATGATGTAAGCCATCTGTGTCGCCGAACTCCACTTCGCGAATAGCGTTGCACTCAATCACCGCTTTGGCTTCGCTGACCCCTGGTGCCTCAACATGACCAAAGTTTGTCGCAGTGAGTCCTGCCCGTTCGAATTCATCAACCTCAGGAGCAAGAGTCGCTGAGGAGTCATTCATTGCAACTGCGAGATCATGATCCACCAGACTGGCCGTAAACACACCGGTATCTCGAATATTTTGCAACGAGTCTTTAATCACCCCATCAAAGATCCCCGTCGAAAACAAAAGAACAGGGGGGTTTGTCGCTACCGCATTAAAAAACGAATACGGCGCCAAATTTGCGACACCTTCGGTACTTCGAGTTCCGATCCAACCGATCGGCCGNGGCACGATGAGTCCCGTCGTGAGCTTGTACAGCTCTGCAGTATCGAGCTCTTCAACAAGGAACGATGTTCTTTCCACAGCTACTGCNCTTCCACTGGCCGGAACCGGAGTAGTGGTGGCCCGGGGTTACCATCACGATCCGTTGCTTCCTCGAACACTGCTTCGACTCGATCGCCGATGGCGACTTGTTCAGGATCACAATCAACAATGTTGGTCATAACTCGNGGCCCTTCGTCTAATTCGACATACGCCAACACAAATGGCGTCGACTTTCCCCAGCTTCCCGGAATGCGACGAGTCACCGTGCAACTGTAAATTGAGCCGCTCCCCGAAGCTTCGAACCAGNCGACATCTTGGGATCCGCACTCGGGGCAAATCTCTCGAGGAAACCAAATAACAAAACCACATGCTGTGCANCGAGGAAGGACAAGACGGCCCTGTTCTGCTCCTTCNAAGAACCGCAAGTTTTCTGAGTTGGGCTCCGCTGCTTTNGCCGGCAACGTCATAGCGACCTCCCCAAAATCATCGTCGAACTTGCCGAACGCGTCGCCAAACTTCCGCCTGTTCCATGAGCGAGTACTAACTCNCAATCTGGAACCTGCACTGCAGCATTGGCCTCATTACGAAGCTGCCTCACTGCCTCAATGACCTTTGTCATACCGCCTCTGTTCGCGGGATGGTTGTTACACAAACCGCCACCGTCGGTATTNAACGGAAGCTTGCCATGTGGGGCCTGTAATCCTCCGTCGGCAACAAAGCGCCCACCAGCACCGCGTTCACAAAACCCTAAATCTTCTAAGGTGATTAACACTGTGATGGTGAAGCTGTCATAAATCGACACGTAATCGATGTCGCCTGGCGTGACCTCAGCTTCGTTGAACGCTAGAGGACCCGACCGCACAGCCCCAGTGTGCGTCAAGTCGATGCGTCCCGATTGAGACGACTTAACGAATGAACCCGTCCCCAAAATAGGTACGCAATGTCGCTCCAGCTGCGACGCCACGGCTTCGCTCACTATGACCATCGCACCGCCACCGTCGGTAATCACACAGCAATCAAGTCGATGTAAAGGATCAGAGATCATTGGTGACTCCAAAACTTCTTCAACAGTCACCACGTCTTGAAGAAAAGCATGCGGATTGTGTTGCGCGTGGGTTGATGCCGCAACTTTGATCTCTGCGAGCTGTTCGGAGGTGGTACCAAATTCGTGCATATGCCGTTGAGCGGCTAACGCATAACCGCCCGGCACCGACATTCCCCACTGACTTTCGAATGGAGCCTCGGGTGCCCCGCCAACCCGACCACTTCCCCCAGGTCCAGCGCCACCGGTGCGAGGTTTGCCTGCAAGGGTGATCAACGCAACATCTATATGACCGGCCGCAATTGCCGTAGCGGCGTGTTGGGCGTGCACCAGATATGAGGATCCGCCTGTTTCAGTGTCGTTGATGTAATGACAATCAAGCCCCAAATAGTCCACCATTGACAGCACACCAAAACCTGGAGCGTCACCTGCGGAGTAGTACGCGTCAACGTCAGAGGTTGACAACCCGGCATCAGATAACGCTCCCAGTGCTACGTCTGCATGAATTTGAGGGAGAGTTCGATCGGGTAAATGACGTTCGGGGTGTTCGTACACACCAGCGATGAACGCTTTGCCTTTTATGCTCACGTACTGGAAGCTAGCGGGGATATGAACGAATTGTCGGACCGCCGCACAGGTCGACGCGCACTCAGGAGTCATCTCTGATGAGTTCTGTATTTCGCGCGTTCAATCCGGTGCATCGCCGGTGGTGGATTCTTGGGTCCTTGTGGACCCTGTATGCCTCATTCGGGTTGGTAGCTGGTTCGTTAGCGCCGCTGTTGAGCGATATCAGGATTGACCTCAACATGTCTCACGCATCCATGGGAGCAGCGTTGGGTGCATGGCCGTTTGTGTACCTAGCGGTGTCAACATTCGCAGGCAAATTTTTGGACCGCTACGGCATTCAAGTTGGCTTGACCCTCGGCGCGGTGTTGATTGGGGTATCGGGATTATTGCGAGCTGCTGCCCAGTCTGGTCTGGGGTTGTGGCTGGCAGTGGCGGTATTTGGGCTTGGAGGACCGTTTATTTCAATCGGGGCCCCAAAGTTGGTTACGGAATGGTTCTCTTCAGAAGAACGAGGACTTGCCGTAGGCCTCTACAGCACAGCTTCCTCGCTAGGCGCAATTACAGCACTTGTGGTCGCCGACCCCCTCAGAGCGCTCACTGGACATTGGAGGTGGGTCATGATCATCTTCGGGTCGATTTCGTTGATCAGTGGCCTGGCCTGGGTTGCGGTCAGTAGTTCCAACCCTTCCAAAAAAAATATTGAATCCATTGATGAACCACACGACGGCTTGTGGCGTGACCCCGCCGTGCAACGAATCCTGTTTTTGGCGTTCATGATCTTCTTCGTAGGTCATGCTCTCAGTGGATGGATGCCCGAAATGCTGCACACCGGTCCCTGGTCAACTCGTGGAGCAGCATGGTTAACCGCTGGTGGAATCGCAGTCGGGGTGATCGGATCACTCATCATTCCGAGCCGAGTAAAAGCTCACAAACGACCCCAAGTTCTCATATTGATGTTCGCTGCGATGGCCGTAGCGGTCTGGGCATTAATGGCTTCGTCGCAAACTCCCCAGATCTTTGCTGTTGCGGTCATTGGCATCGTCCGAGTTTCAAGCGTTCCGATGGCCATGCTTCTGTTGATGTCGAGTCGATCAGTTCCTGACGCGAGGATGGGTGTCGCCGGCGGCCTATTTTTCACTGCCGGTGAACTTGGGGGAGTGTCAGGACCTTGGATCATTGGTGTCGCCCGCCAAAACTCAGCCGACTTCGGATCCTCTGTCACCATCCTCTCAGTTGTTGCAGTTCTCTCAGCATTCGCATGCTGGCGCTTTTGGAAATCCGGATTCTTACAAGATGCATGACCTCGTCGGAGGCGTAGCCTGACCAAGCACATGAGTGGACGCAACGCACAAGAACGATGGGACGCCATATACGACCAGCACCGCGCGAGCGGAGACCCGGACCCCTTTGTCGCACTCTCAGAGTTCTTACCTGAGCCACCGGCCACCGCAGTAGACCTCGCGGGTGGAACCGGTGGAACAGCGTTATGGCTCGCCGCTAACGGCTATGACACGACGCTCGTAGATATCTCCCCGGTTGCGTTGAACGTCGCAGAAAAAGAAGCAACCGAGAAGAAGGTGTCAATAACCACCACTTGCCACGACCTTGAATCCGGTGAACCACTCGGTTCTCTTTGGGACATAGCCGTCTGCTGCAACTTCTACGACCCTGACTTTTTTACCCAGCTGCACACCTGTGTCGTTCCCGGAGGCATCGTTTTTGTTCGCGTTGCCACCGTCACCAATTTGGAACGGCACAGCAAACCCAGCCGAAAATATCTTGTGGAATCAGGAGAACTCAAAGATCTCCTAACAGGCTTTGAACCGCTGTCCTATGTTGAAGACTGGTTCGACAATCGCCATGAGGCGCGAATAATCGGGCGCCGCGCAGTCGACTGAGCGGCTATCGAAGAGAGACCAG
>PBOM01000064.1 GCA_002724355.1 Actinomycetota bacterium
AAACGCAACTCTACGGAAACCCAGTTGAAGCTCTTGGTCTCGATTCGAACGAATGGTGGGGGACAACTGCCAGCGACGTAATTTTCCTATGCGGAAACGCCTCAGCTCAACGCATAGCGTCCATCTGCCAAACACATCACCCAGACTCCCTACTCGTTGTCGATGGATCGAACCTATTAACGACCCAACGACCCGACCTCGCCGATCACCTCATCTCAGACACAGAAAAAGCCGGCCGAGACACCGTAGCCAGCCTCCGTCGGCAACGCGACCGAGAACTACTCGCCCTCGCAAACGAAGTGTGGGTATGTTCCCATTCGGAACGCCGCGCAATAGAAGCCCTCGGCACGTCAGCCAAAATTACCGTCGTTCGCCCACCCAATATCACCCTGGGCAAATCACAGGGAACGAAACCAGTGCTCCTCGCAGCACCACATCGCGAATTTGGGGAACCCGACCTTGAATCAATACGGCACTTCGATGAACACATCTCACCAAAACTTGACCCGACAATTGGATCACCGCTCCTGATTACCGAGCGCGAATTTCTTCCTTGGGGTTACCGACTTTCAAATCTTGAGCACCTAGAGCGAAATAAGCCACTTAGCGCCCTCCTACAGCAAGCATCAATGCTTGTGTCACTGAGACAAACAGGACCTACAGCATGGACGCACCTACTCGCAGCGAGAGCATTTGACATCCCGGTGATCGCAACAAAAGAAGCCGCCCGCCACATCGACGACCCAGCACCATGGAACCTAGAAATCGTCGAACGCCCCGAGGCCGACGCCGCGATGTATAGAACCGCTACACAACGTCGCCGGCCCCCTCGACCTCCCCTCGATGACACGGGAATAAAAAATGCGATATCGGCCCTTGGCATCCAACCGGCGGACACAGAACAAGAGATCACCGACTGGCTTGACACCGAACAAACAGGTAAACGTCACCGAATGGACCTCAAGCAATATCGACGTTCAGAAAGTGACCAACTCAACGACCCTGACATCGATCCCGGGACCAGCCTCGAGCATCGGCCGCTGATCTCCATACTGACCCCCGTTTACAACACGCCCATAGAAGTTCTAGAAGCCACCATTGAATCTGTACGAACACAAATATATGAAAATTGGCAATTGTGCCTCGTAGACGACTCCTCGACCACAAATGCACCTAGAGAGGTGTGCAAGAAATTCGCTGATGAAGACCCAAGGATAGATTTNGTTGAACGAACCANTAACGGCGGCATAGCACAAGCATCAAACACCGCANTCGAAATGGCNAANGGCGATTATNTAGCTCTCCTTGACCACGATGACCTCNTGCGACCNGACGCTCTCATCGAAGTAGTGCGGGCAATAAACAAATTCCCCNAAGTCGAATTTCTNTACTCCGATGAAGACAAACTCTTCGCTGATGGCTCTTACGACCATAGCTACGCCAAATCAGGTTGGTCGCCTGACCTGCACTTGTCCTANAACTACGTCTGCCACTTCGCCGTTTTCCGCCGTGCGCTCATCGAGCGAATCGGGGGATGGCGGACAGGATTCGATGGTGCCCAGGACTATGACCTAGCCCTGCGAGCAACAGAAAACACCACCGAAATCGCCCATATTCCCCGCAACCTNTACCACTGGCGAATTCTTCCAGGTTCCACTGCCGCTGGAGTTGATCAGAAAACAGATGCATGGGCCGCAGGACAANGCGCTCTCACAGAAGCATTGGACAGAAGAGGCATTAACGGAGACGTTGAAGAAGGACTAGACCCGGGCACCTACAACATCAACTATGCGATAGAAGGACAACCCAAAGTAGGAATCATCATCCCCACTCGGGACAGGTACGAACTCATATCAGAGTGCGTTGCGGGCATCACCCAAGGCACTTCGTGGCCAGAAACAGAAGTGCTAGTCGTCAACAACGAAAGTTCAGACCCGGCCACCCTGAAATGGATGGATGCCCACCCAGGCCCGGTTATCGATTTTCCACACCAGTTTTCATACGCCCGAATGATGAACATGGCAGCNGAACAAATGGACTGCGACCTTCTGCTCTTTCTCAACTGCGACATCACCATCGTCAACCCGGACTGGCTGCAAGNCATGATCGGCCACGCCCAACAACAGCGAGTCGGTGCTGTCGGCGCAAAACTAAGTTTTCCNGACGGACGNGTCCAACACGAAGGAATCACAGTCGGTGTCGGAGGGGTAGCCGTAAACACCAACTCGCGCGGATATTTCAGCATCGGCAACCTCGTACGTAACTGTTGGGCTCTCACAGCGGCTTGCCTAATGATTCGNCCTGAGGTTTTTTGGGAAGTGGGNGGATTCGAAGAACGACTCCGAGTTGCGTTTAACGATGTTGACCTCACCATGCGCATCCACCAACTGGGATACGACCTGATCTACCAACCCAACGCCAACCTTCTCCATCAAGAATCGGCNCTGAGAGGCTCACTGCACCCAATAGAAGACGAAAANTTCTTCCGGGAGCGCTGGGGCGANCCGCTCCGACAAGATGACCCCTACTACAACCCGAGACTCTCCCGACACGCCCAGTACTACTTCCATGACGAAGTCAAACAAGTATGGCTACCGCGAGGTCACCCACTGGCATGAGCTGGCGAAAGCCGATATCAAAGTAGGTCAACCGTCCAAGATGACCGGCGCAAAGACAACACCAGCCCGAGGTACTCTCACACCCGTATGCCCGAAGACGAAACAGAACCTTCCGAAGAGGAAATAGCAGACATCAAAAAAGCCATACAACAAACCAAAGAGTTCAATCTCCAACGGTTCAAAGAAATCGATGACGCGCAGGCAGAGGAGCTGCGCCGCAGACGTCNAAATGACGACGACTAAGAACTAGATACCTACTCGAGATCTGAGAGACCAGCCGAATCTGGAGGTGGCTCGGGTGCTAAATCCAAAGCCGTACCCCGACCCTGAACGCGGACTAGAGCCGAGCCTTGTAGCTAGCTAGGAACCCATGAGCGGATCTCGGCCCGCCATAGCGATCAACCGCTCGACAATTGATTTATCGCCATCTAACTCAATTTCAGGTCCGAATCGTTCCCCNCGGATCATGTCCCCAGCTTTTTGGAGCTGCGTGTAGCCNGCATCGGCAAGACCCGGGTCTATGACAACTTCTTGGCCAGTTGCAACCGCCAAATCAAATGTGTGGATTAACGGGTCCACAGTCACGATGCCAACAAACCGATCCACGACCAGATGACCCCACGGCGTCTGGACTTTCTGACTAAGAGCCTCAACATCATCAAGGGCTGCCCTCGTCTCGGCAAAAGCCCTGCCCCACTCTTCAAGTGGATCGACTACCTCGGGTTGACCAGCACTTTCCGCGCCGATGCCATGGGCGATCCCAGTAATCATTTGGCACATACCAATGTTGTGTGAAAGCACATCTCGAGCACTCCAGCCCTCACAGGGACTAGCGCTATCCCAATCTTGNGACCCAACTCGACTGACCGTAGCGTCGAAGCCGTACAGGGCATGAAGGTAACTGCGGGTGTTCTCACTCACACGCCCAGTNTAGGTGAGCGCGTCACAGCTNCATGATCGGTGGAAGAAGNCTCACCTANCGCNGTCTAGCNGNCGGTCTCATCNCTTTNCCCCTTAGCGACCTCTGGGGAAACAACTATCCAGGTTGCTTTGCCAAGTACATGAATTTCGCCCGCGGNTCCAAACAAGCCAATGTCGGTATAAATCTTCCTACCTACGCGCTCCCGAGTCTTGCTAATAACACGGAACCCTTCGCCAGAANTGAAAGACGGCAGAGAGGCTATGGCAGCNTCGTAGGTACCGAGCAGACAAGACTCGTCCTCTCTCAAGAAACCNTTCACATAAAACCCTAGAGCAGAGGTGCAATCCAGAGCNGCGATGGCTGGGAGTGAGGCCAAAGCACCCTGGTCTTCCCAACGACTCCCAGGATCCCATCTCTGCCAAAAGATGTGGTCAGTGATCTGCCTAAGACGCAGACGTAAACCCAGTCGCGAGTCAGGACCACAAACGAAACACTCTGCAAAGTGATCTTTGGAAGGACCAAACACCTCCTTGTAGCTCTCGAACCTCTTCTTTTGACCCTCATCCAAAACGACGTGTTGTTGGAGCTCCAACGCAGTGTCCTGGCTCATAACAGGTTCANTTGGCTTCGATGACGCCCAACCCGACAAAACGGTCTCGCCATTAATCCCTACCGTCACCGCCACGGTTTCGTCATCCAACTTTTCTTCATCAAATTCCAAATCAGTTGATAGCGGCACCGGTTGATGCAGCCTGACCTGCAACTGCGCAACCTCGGTTTGAAGGAAGCGCGCTCCGAGACANGCGTACAAACCGGTGGCGACGCCGCCATTTCCCGAAGTTGGAGGCCCCCGGAAATGTTGGGGAAGATTTACAACATTGCTTTCGTAGTCGATTACGCGATCAGCACCCGGTCGACACGTAAGGCATGAATGATTCACAAACATCAGAATATGTGACCCTAGACAAATAGACCCGCGATAAAGAGACGAACGGGTGCTGGGTGCGTCGAGCAGCGTTTCGCCATTCCCGGTACAAGGCAGCAAAGGAGCTTGCCGCGTTTGGTCTAGGCGACAGCCAACACACCTAAACCCAAACCGACCGGGGAACCGTAATTAGCNACATCCCCAAAAGCAGTTAGAGCGCCACGTGCATCAGCCACCAGATAACCACCCCGCCTACTAATTAAGCCGATTGCGTCGATCCGTCCGAAATTGGTCGGTGAACCCAAATCCACCGCATCACCAAAAGAATGCACACGCCCGTCCGAATCCAAGAAACGATATCCCTCGTCCTCGGGCCCCGACGCGAAATCAACTACCCGAAGGCCATCTAACTGCTCGCTGCCCGCTAACGCCCCAAAGAAAGTTGCNGACCCAAAGCAATAAACACCACCCCGGCTATCAACAATCCAATACCCACNGCCATCAGCAGACGGTTCAATGCATACCGCTTCGATCGAGTTGTCAGCTACCTGAGGTACGCCCTCCAGAAACGGAGCATTTCCAAAACTAAACACACTGCCCTCAGCATCAACGACCCAATACCCAACACCAATTGGNGAGGCGGCAATATCAACAGGAGGAGCCGCCAAGTTCAGAGCGGAGAGATCACCGAGCGCCCTCGCTGTCCCATGCGCTTGTACATGTCCCCCAGAACCAAGCACCAAACACCCTTGACCATCACGAGTCATAGCCAACGCGATTGGACGAGACGGAAGGTCTACTTCAGCCTCGGTTACGTCATCAGCAAAATGAAACAATCGATGATCTGAGGTCAGAACCCAATATCCCTGGAACACCACCAACCGAGCCTATGTCAGACAGGCCTTTGGTCTGGGTCAGGCTCCGGCTAACTTGAGTGAGCGATGAAGATCTACACAAAGACCGGTGACGANGGCACAACAGGCCTTTTCTATGGCGGCAGAGTAACTAAAGACTCCCCGCTACCAAGGGCATACGGAGCAGTCGACGAAGCTCAAGCGGCTATTGGCCTCGCTCGCGCCGCCGCTCAAGATTCAGAACTAAACGAACTCCTAACAATTGTTTGCCGAGACTTATACGTCGCAATGGCAGAACTAGCAACGCTCCCCGAAAACCGCAGCAAACTCGACCCCGGCACAACGCTAGTAACAGAAGACATGGTTCAAAATCTTGAACAACAGATAGATAACGTCACCAACCGCTTCGAAACCCCAACCGAATTCACCATCCCAGGCCAAACCGAAATCTCGGCGCGACTTGATTGGGCAAGAGTGATAGTCAGGCGAGCAGAACGAGAAACCATAGANATTTGCCAAACAGAATCCCAAGTCCTGCCCTACCTCAACCGNCTCTCAGACCTCCTATGGACCCTGGCCAGGTGGCAAGAAGACGAAACGATCTACAGCAAAGACCCGCAATAACACACCGCATGAAAGAAAGACCATGGCGAACCAACTAGAAATTTCCGCAATCAATGTCGTCGTCGCNGGAGCAGATGAGGCTTCCGCCGCTACCGATCGGCCGATCAAAGAAAACGAACTTGAAACACTAGGAGTCACCCAAAACTTCCTAGCTGCGAGCGGATTCGAAGGAAAACTAGGCCAAACAGTGCTACTGCCCGAACAAGACCCAATAGTGATCGCTGTTGGACTAGGCGGACAAGAAATCACCGAGCCCTCGGTGCGAAGCGCAGCGGCATCTTTGTGGAGAGCCTCCAAGCACCTTGATTCCATCACCTCGCTGCTACCACTAACAACCGCAACCGAAATTGGCGCCGAAGTCGCACTCCAAGCCACCGTCGAAGGAATGCTTCTCGCTTCGTACCGATACGACGAACTAAAAGGAAGTCCCGAAGAACGTTCTTCACTCCAACAAGTAACGCTCGTTGTCCCAGACGGCGTTGACAGCGCCGCCGCTCTCTCAAGAGCAGAAGCGGTAGCCAACGCCATTGCTCTCACACGGGACCTAGTGAACCGCCCCGGTGGATCACTCTCGGCAGTCCAATTAGCCGACGAAGCCGTCAATGTCGCCGAACAATCTGGCCTAGAAGTTGAAGTATGGGACCGCGAACGCCTAATTGAGGAACGATGCGGCGGAATGCTCGGCGTCAATGCCGGATCCACCGAAGAGCCACGAATGGTGCGACTCACATGGCGACCCAACGGCGAAAGTCGCGGGACTATCCACTTCGTAGGCAAGGGCATCACCTTCGACACAGGAGGACTGAACCTCAAACCATTCGAGGGAATGAAAGAAATGAAAATCGACATGGGAGGAGCAGCGGCGGTGATCGGAGCCATGGCCGCCGTAGCAGCACACAACCCCGACCTAACGGTCATAGGAACCTGCTGCTGCACCGATAACCAACCCAGCCCCACCGCCACCAAACCAGGAGACGTCCTCAACATCCGCAATGGCAAAACCGTAGAAGTTCTCAATACCGACGCCGAAGGTCGACTGGTATTAGCCGACGGGCTATCAATAGCAGCAGAGGAAACCCCCGATCTCATAGTCGACCTAGCAACCCTCACAGGAGCGTGCCTCGTGGCATTAGGTTCGCAGTATGCGGGCCTTATGGGTAACAACGAAGACGCGATCGCAAGAGTAGAAGCGGCCGCAAATAAAGCAGGTGAGCGACTTTGGCACCTGCCCCTACCCAACGAATACCGAAAACAATTGGATTCCGATGTCGCCGATCTACGAAACATTGGATCCGGGAGGTTTGGCGGCACCCTGGTAGCCGGTCTTTTCCTCCAAGAATTCGTAGACGAAACACCCTGGGTCCACCTAGACATCGCTGGCCCAGTAACAACCGAAGAACAGGAAGCAGAGTTTCCCAAGGGAGCAACAGGTTTCGGCGTCCGAACCCTGCTCGAAATTGTCAATAATTGGTGAGAAACAACTAACTCCAGAACCCAGACCGCCAAATCGACCCGCACCAACAATTCCCACCCAAAGACACCGGATAACAACATGCCACCAGAGCTCTCACAAGACCCAAATGTTCGACTCCTCACCCAATGGATCGACGAAAGCGAACGAATCACGGTGCTAACCGGAGCCGGAATTTCAACTGACTCAGGTATCCCCGATTTTCGTGGACCCAACGGCGTATGGACGAAAAACCCCAAAGCGGAAAAAGCCTCAAATATCCAGAACTTCATCTCGGACCCCGAGGTCAGAAAAGCTTCATGGAGAGACCGCCTTGACAACAGAGCCTGGTCCGCTGACCCAAACGACGGACACCGAGCGCTCGTCCAACTAGAAAAACGAAACAAGCTCGTAGCGTTATTGACCCAAAACGTTGATGGACTCCACCACGCAGCAGGCTCATCAGCGACAAAAGTTGTCGAAGTACACGGAACCATCCGAGAAGTTGCATGCCTCGAATGCGACTACCGCGACGACATGCAAATAGCGCTCGACCGAGTCCGCCAAGGCGAAGAGGACCTGGACTGCCCCGAATGCGGCGGAATACTCAAGAGCGCCACAATCTCATTCGGCCAATCGCTAGTCCAAAAAGATCTCCTCAAAGCAGAGGCCGCAGCCCAAAATTGCGATCTCATGATTGCCATCGGAACCACATTGGCCGTCTACCCCATAGCAGCAGTAGTTCCATCAGCCCAACGAGTCGGCGCAAAAATAGCGATCATTAACGCCGAACCCACCGAAATGGATCACTTAGCGGACCTAGTCATCCGAGAGTCCATAAGTGAAGTGCTCCCAATCGCCGTCGGAGGTGCATCAAACCTCCCAGAAGAAGACAACAACGGAGACGGACAAACCCCCAAGTAACCGTCAAGACGACAACCAGTAGAATCAATACAAGCAACCGTCAATGTCGAACCTTGAAGAGAACAGCGATGACCAGCTACGGAGACTTACTCGCGGCCACAAAACAACACGTACGCGAAGTGAGCACCAACGAATCTGCCCAACTAGTCGACGACAGTTGCACGATTCTCGATGTTCGCGAACCGGAGGAGTTCGAGCAAGGGTCCTTACCCAACGCAACCCACATTCCGCGAGGTCACCTGGAAAGCCAAATAGAGCAACGAATCCCTGACCGTGACACCGCAATATTGGTTTACTGCGCAGCGGGATCTCGATCAGTCTTCGCAGCCAAGACCCTCGCCGATCTGGGGTACAAGCACGTTGTCTCAATGGAAGGCGGCTTCACCAAATGGAAGTCGGAGGGGCGGAAATGGTCGATGCCCGAAACCCTCACGCGACACCAACGAAACCGATACCAACGACACCTGCTGCTTCCGGAGGTAGGAGAAGAAGGGCAAAACCAATTGCTTGACGCCAAGGTCTTGATACTCGGGGCAGGCGGTTTAGGTTCCCCCGCCGCCATGTACCTCGCAGCGGCTGGCATTGGGACACTCGGAGTCGTGGACATGGATGTGGTCGACGAATCCAACCTTCAACGCCAAGTCATTCACAACACAGGCCGCGTCGGGCAATCCAAAGTGGAGTCAGCGAAGCAAACAATCACCGCTCTCAACCCCGACATCCAGATTGAGACCTATGACACCCGCCTGAACGCTGACAATGTTCTCGATCTACTCGCGGGCTGGGAGGTGGTTGTAGACGGAGCGGACAATTTCCCAAGCCGATATCTACTCAATGACGCCTCGGTGAAACTCGGAATCCCAGTAGTCCACGGCTCAATATTCCGATTCGAAGGTCAAGTCACAGTTTTCGACCCATTAAAGGGACCGACCTACCGAGATTATGTGCCAGTACCACCTCCACCGGAACTAGCACCATCATGCGCTGAGGCAGGCGTCCTCGGCGTCCTCCCCGGAGTCATCGGGAGCCTACAAGCGCTCGAAACCATCAAACTTGTGCTCCAACTAGGCGATTCGCTCATTGGACGACTCTTAGCCTTCGACGCCTTGGACATGACATTTCGCGAATACAAAATTCATCGCGACCCCAAAAACCAAGTCACCCACGAAAATCGAGACCGCATCAACATCACCGAATACGACCAATACTGCTCACCATCAGTCAACTGAGTCGCTTCACCCCAGCAACCGGCCTGCAAAGGCTCATTCAAAGCTTCGCCCTACACTTCTTTCATGGCAAACAAACGCGTGGTGGTCATAGGCGGCGGCCCCGCAGGACACGACGCAGCAACATATGCGGCGCGTTTTGGCGCCGAGGTAACCCTCATCGAGCGCGACATCGTTGGGGGAGCGGCGCACCTCCGAGACTGCGTCCCCTCAAAGTCCATGATCGCGACCGGAGGAGCACTCTCGTTTGCCCGCCGCCTAGACGGCATGGGACTAGCAAATGTAGAGACGGGAGTAGAGGCTGAACACCTCCGCGCCCGCATCCAAGGCATTGAACAACGCCTTGAGCAATCCGTCACACAACTATTGACCAGTCAAGGGGTAACAATTCACCGAGGCACTGGCAGACTCTTAAGCCCAAATGAGGTTTGCGTAGATACCCCCAACGGCGTCGTCGAGTTAACCGCTGACGCTATCGTTCTCGCGACCGGAAGTCGGCCGCGTATCCCAGAATGGGCACCAATCGACCATGAACGTGTCCTCACCACCCGCGACGCTTACCCACCCGAGCAGATACCAGAACACCTCATCGTCGTAGGCTCCGGCGTCACCGGCGTCGAGTTCGTGCACATGTTCGCGTCACTCGGGTCCGAAGTCACCCTCATCGTTAGTCGCCAACAAGTACTTCCCCAAAAAGACCCCGAAGCCGCTGCATTACTGGAGCAGAACTTTCTTGATAGGGGAGTCCAGCTACTCAAAGGCGCACGAGCAACCGAAATCCTGCGAAAAGGACAATCAGTAACTGTCCACTGCTCAGATGGACGAATCGCACAAGGAAGCCACGCGCTCCTCGCCATCGGCTCCGACCCAAACAGTCAAGACCTCGGCCTAGAAAACACCGACATAGCAATAGACAGTGACGGATACATCCAAGTCGATCACAACCTCAGATCATCAGTACCCACCATTTATGCGGCGGGGGACCTGTCAGGCAAACTCCCGCTCTCCTCGGTAGCGGCGATGCAAGGACGAAAAATAGCAGAGCACATAATGGGCCTTCATGAAGGGCGAGAACACCGTCACCTCGACTACGACAAAGCAGCCTCCGCCATTTTTACTGAACCAGAAATCGCTGATGTCGGGTTAGCTGAAGCTGAAGCTTTTGCCACAGGACGCAAAATCCGAGTTACAAAAGTCCCCTTTTCGTCCAATGCCAAAGCACTCATCAACAACGACCCACTCGGCTTCGTGAAGATCGTTTCAGACCCCAATACCGGACACGTATTGGGTGGCTCAATCGTCGGACAACACGCAGCCGAGCTGATCTCAGTTGTCGCGTTAGCGGTTAGCGCCAACCTAAAAGTCCAAGACATTCACGAAAGCCTCTTTGTATACCCAACTCTAAGCGAAGCCCTCTCGGAGGCAGCAGAATGAGCAAGCATCAGCAGGTGCTCATCACCGGAGGACAAGGGCAACTCGCAACTGATCTCGTTCAAGTCTTTAACGGCAGCGACACAGTCGCTCTCAGTCACCAACAACTCGACATCACCCAACAATCCGATGTTGAAGCTGCTCTGCGTCATTACAAGCCCGATGTGGTGATTAACGCAGCAGCGTTCACCGACGTAGACAAATGTGAAGCACATCCAGTTCAGGCAAGATTGGTGAACTCGCTAGGGCCCGAAAACCTCGTCGCAGCAGCACACAAGATAGGTGCTCGAGTGCTACAAGTCTCTACCGACTATGTCTTCGATGGCATGCTCGAACGGCCCTATATAGAAACAGACGATACGAACCCGCAATCAATCTACGGACAAACCAAACTCCAAGGCGAACAAGCAATGCGCGACTGTGACCTCATTGTGCGCACCTCTTGGTTATGTGGATCACATGGTTCAAACATCCTAAAAACGATCGTCGCATTAGCCAAAACTGATCAGCCGATGAGGTTCGTCAACGATCAAACAGGTCATCCCTCATTCACGCAGGACATTGCCGTCACCATAAAGCAACTGGTCGAGATTGAAGCTCAAGGAACGTTCCATGTAACCAATCAAGGCCCAGTGAACTGGTACGAGTTTGCCTACTCGATCCTCGAGATGATGGGACGCCCAACTGATCAACTAACAGCCATAACAACAGATCAACTGGACCCGCCACGACCCGCCATTCGCCCAACCAACTCTGTTCTAAATAACCAGGCATTGCCCACTGTGGGACTCACCCCGCCACCTCACTTTCGTGACACGCTCCCTCTTCTTGTGAAGGAGCTATGTGACTAATCAACTAGAGATAGTGGTAACCCCAACAGGTGACCACCCCACCGCTCAAGTACTAGCAACAGCGACACTTCTAGCGCTTGAATGGGCCGCTCCATACGCGAACGTCACAATTGGCCACAACGGAGTCCCAGCCTGCGAACCATCACCGGAAGCCGTTGGTGGACTTCTCCGACTTAGCTCCGACAGAAAAGAACGACTCGAAGTTGCGGCCCGCAGCGCAATCCAAAGCGAAGAAACAGAAATCCAAATAACCGAGAGCAGCGACGGCGGCTGGAACCTCCCAACACAACTTGACCCGTGGACAGCAACAGGCC
>PBOM01000065.1 GCA_002724355.1 Actinomycetota bacterium
TCGGGTGGAACCGACTTCAGAACTCGATGATGCGACAACGAACGCTGAGTTATTGCTAATGGTCGACGAATCCCACCATCAGGGACTTATCGATTATCAAGAGCACGCGCTAATCGAAAGTGCCCTCACCTTCGGAGAAGCAGAGGTTGTTTCGGTTATGGCCCCTATGCAAGAAGTTGACGCCGTTGCCGTCGACTCCTCGATTGATGCAATTGAGTCTCAGATAGTTCTAACGGGGCACACGCGGCTAGTCGTATACGGCAGGGATATGAACGACGTGAGAGGGTTCGTCCATAGTAAAGACCTTTTGGGTGTCGAAACTAGAGAACAAATACTGCAGCCGGCCCTAATTCGTCCGATGCTTAGAGTTAATCAAGATGCAAAATTGCCAGACGTTCTCGAGTTGATGCGAAGGTCCCAAATTCACTTAGCGCTGGTGACGGCTAAGGGGGTCAATTCTGGAGTTGTCACTCTTGACGATGTGATGCGTGGATTGGTTGGTCCGCTTTCAAATGAGCCTTAAAGCCCACATTCGAAATTTTGTTCGTTAGGCGCCCATCGCGTGGTAGCCACCGTCCACGTGAATAATCTCTCCCGTGGTCATTGGAAACCAGTCGGACATCAAAGCCAGGGTCGTTCTTGCAACTGAATGCTGATCGTTGATGTCCCACCCCATAGGAGCCCTGCTCTGCCAGGCGTCTTCAAACTCCGTAAATCCAGGTATTGACTTCGCTGCCATCGTCCTAATGGGTCCAGCTGATATCAAGTTGACTCGAATGCCGTCGGGACCCAAGCTTTTGGCAAGGTATCGGGCAGTGGACTCGAATGCTGCCTTTGCTACTCCCATCCAGTCGTAGACAGGCCATGCCACCGACGCGTCAAAAGTTAGGCCAACTACATTGCCTTTAGCTTCTGCTAATAGAGGGTGAAGACCTCCGGCTAGAGCCTTGAGGCTGTAAGCCGATATGTTCATCGCGACGCTGACATCAGACCACTCCGCGTTTAAAAAATTTCCGCCTAGGCATGACTCGGGGGCAAAACCGATGGCGTGTAGGACGCCGTCGACCCGACCCCAACGGTCATTTAGGTCTGCAGCAACAGCTTCAATTTCGCTCTGCTCTGTGACATCGAGTGGCAGGACGTCGCAGCTCTCTGGAAGCTTCTTAGCAGTACGCTCAGTTAAGCGCATTGCTCTCCCAGCGCCGGTGAGCACTACCTCCGCTCCCTCCAACTGAGCCAACTTAGCGACCTCGAAGGCCAGGGAAGCGTCAGTAAGTACCCCTGTAATCAGAAGCTTTTTTCCATCCATCAGACCCATCTAAATCGTCCTCCGTTTGGTTTCAGCGACACATTCATTCAGTGCCGTCGTGGTAACTCGCGTAATGAAGTCACCGTACCGTGCTATTGGACAGTACCGTGGCACTTCATGCGGATAGGCATAGTTGGCGGAACAGGTCCTGCGGGCTCAGCGTTGGCAGCCCGGTTAGCTGATGTGGGCTACGAGGTTATTTTGGGGTCCCGATCTAAGTATCGGTCCATGGAAGTGGTTGACAGCATTATCGACCGGTGGCCCGACCGCGAGCTAGCGATAACTCCATCAGACAACATAGGCGCGGCCGAGTGCGAGTTCGTAGTCATTGCCACACCATGGGATGCCGCAGCGATAACAGCCAGAAGCGTCGAAGACCATGTCAGAGACAAAGTCGTCGTCACTATGTCCAATGCGTTAGCGCGAGTTGACGACGAGTTTGTTCCACTGATTCCACCAAGAGGCTCGGTCGCTGCATCGGTGCAAGCTTCCTTGCCTGATTCGAAGGTGGCAGCCACTCTGCAACACGTCCCGGCTCAAGAATTAGGCGATCTCGATCAGCCACTCGATAGCGACATTCTGATATGCAGCGACAACCGCGAGGCCACAGACCTTGTGGCTGAGATAGTTGGGAAAATACCGGGAACCAGAGCGCTTGATTGCGGCAACCTATCCAACGCGACCGCGATCGAGGCGTTCACTGCTGTTCTTCTTCAACTCAATACGCGTTATCGAACGCGCGTTGCTTTGAAACTTGTTGGTCTCGAATGAATCACCCATTAGGCGAAGCGGTAAAGATGTCTCCATGGACGGTCTAGATCGAATATGGGCCACCTGGCGGCGTGAATACGTGAGTGGCGAAACGGGAGAAATTGCTAGAGCCTCAGAGGGGCAATGTGTGCTGTGCGCTGTCCTTGACTTGCGGAAGAATCAACCAGAGTCGCTGGTTTATTGTGGGGAACAAGCTGGGGTGATCCTTAACGCCTACCCATACAACACAGGCCACGTAATGGTGCTCCCATATGCCCACGTTGCCAATTTCGAAGACCTTGATGTTGACTGTAGGCAAGAACTCTTTGACTTGGTTTCAAGGTCAATTTCGGCAATTGAAAGGGCATACGCGCCCGATGGAATAAACATGGGTGCGAATTTGGGTCAAGGAGCAGGGGCTGGAATTCCAGACCATCTTCATGTTCACGTGTTGCCGCGATGGGATAGCGACACGAATTTCATGACCACGGTGTCGGGCACGCGAGTACTCCCGGAGTCGTTAGAGTCCACCCTCGAACGTCTGAGAGATGCTTTTGAGTGAAGTCTTGAGAAATGTTCAATGGCAGGTAGCGTGATCCAGGTGGACGACAACGAAGTGCGCGATCAGCTTCCCGAGGATCTTGATCGAGGGTTCGTCGGTGTATATAAGTTTCCGGACAATAAACGCCGGAGAGTCACCGGGCTGATGTATCTCATAGTTGCCCTTGCCATAGGGATATGGTCTGTATCGGTTAGCGGGGAACCTGTGCTGGTCAACGCTGGACTCATAGCCGGCTGTGTCGCGCTGGGCCTATTCGGCCTATACAGCCTCGCTGCAGGTCGAGGTTTCGGGCTAGATGAAAACGAAGCACTCGTCGCAGCAAACCGAGCTGTTGGCTTTCCCGTAGGGCACGCAAGCGCGCAACTTGGTTGGAGAGGCGTGCTGAGTAGACCAACCTGGAAAATGCTGGTTTATTCGGCTGAAGATCCACCAGCACACAGGGGTCTTGTTCTGGTGGACGCAGTTGACGGAACAATCGTCGAATATTACGTCGAAGAAAATCCAGAAGAATGGACCCAAAGCAGCGAAGTCGGCGGCGCTTCGGAGACAAACCTCGATGCTTGACGGAAACTTTCGTAACGGAGTTGATCGCTTGGTGCGACCTGTCGGACGTCTCCTAGTTCGACTCGGAGTTAGCGCGAACTTTCTCACATGTATCGGTCTCGGGATGTCAGTTGCTGCTTGCCTTCTGATTGGAAGCAGTCAACTCCAGTTGGGACTGATCTTCCTTATCCTGACAGCCGTACCAGACCTGTTAGATGGAGCGGTCGCTGTGGCGGCGGGCACCAGCTCGAAACGCGGTGCTTTTTTTGACTCGACCGCCGATCGGGTAACTGACGGACTTTTGTTGTGCGGTGTCGCCTGGCACTTGGCGGACACCAAAGGCGGAACAATCATGTTGCTTCCGATGGCGGTGCTCGCGACTGCATCCCTTATCAGCTACGAACGAGCAAAGGCCGAGCTGTTGGGATATGAAGCCAAAGGCGGCCTAATGGAACGCGCTGAACGAATGGTTGTCCTCGGATTCGGTCTTTGTTTCGAGGTGCTGTTGATTCCCGTGCTTTGGATCATGCTGGCCCTCACGTCCGCAACGGCACTCCAAAGGTTTTTCAAGGTTTGGCGACAAGCCACAAAAGACATTCCCAGTTCCAGCAATCAAAGTTGACAGTCTTGTCGGGGCGAGGGATCACAGCGCTCTATCGACTTGGAGCTTGGAGTGCTCGACGTCTGCCCGAATCCGTTGCCGGAGCGCTGCCTGGCGTGCTGGCAAGGCCTCTTCATTTGATATTAAGAAGCAAGCGCTCGATGGTTACGCGACATATGAGAAGGTCGTTAGGTGCCGACGCGGACCATAAGTCAGTGCGATCTGCAACTCAGAACGCCTTCGCGTCCTACAGTCGGTATTGGATCGAATCCTTCCGACTCCCTTCCCGAACTAGCCTCCAGCTAACCGAGGGCATAGACGTCCCTGACTACCGATTTGTTGAAGAAGCATTAGATCGAGGCAAGGGAGTAATCCTCGCTTTACCCCACCTAGGCGGCTGGGAATGGGCTGGATTCTGGATGGCGACTGTCAATAAGTTGCCGATCACCGTTGTGGTAGAGCCCATCCGTCCCGACCGGCTATTCCGATGGTTCGCTAGCTTCCGGGAGAAGCTGGGCATGAAGGTGGTGCCTCTAAGCGCTTCAGCAGGGGCAGAGATCGCTGCAGCCTTAAAGAGAAACGAGATCGTGTGCCTTCTCTGTGACCGACATATCTCGGGCGGGGGTAGTGAGATCAACTTCATGGGAGAGACGACGACATTGCCCGCAGGGCCAGCGCTGCTTGCATTGCGTACAGGGGCGACAATTCTGCCTACGGCGGTCTATTTCGAACCACAAGGCAAACATCTCGGCATGGTGAGACCCCCCATAGACACTGCCAGAGTCGGAACAGTAAAAGAAGACGTGCAGCGCATCACCCAACTACTTGCTGCAGAGCTCGAAGTGTTAATACGTCGCGATCCTGAGCAATGGCATTTATTTCAACCGAATTGGCCCAGCGACTTATCGGAACAAAAGTGACTGCAATTCAAATTCCCCTGTGGACTGAAGGGAACTTCGCGTAGCGTTATCTGGTGTGCGGATAGGAATAGTGTCGCCTTATAGCCTCAGTAGCCCTGGCGGTGTCCAGACTCAAGTCCTCGCGTTAGCAAGAGCGCTCAACGGGCTTGGTCACAAAGCTCGAGTGCTAGGACCATGCGATGGCGCGCCTCCAGAGACTGGCGTAACTCCATTGGGCGCCAGCATTCCGACGTTTGCCAACGGCTCCATAGCTCCGATCGCACCCGACTTAGCCTGCACCTTACGAACTATCAGAGCCTTCCGCGATGAAGAATTTGATGTCGTTCATATCCATGAGCCCATCTGTCCCGGACCGTGCCAAACAGCCCTTTTCCTCCGAAGCGCTCCCATTGTGGGTACCTGGCACGCAGCTGGAGGCAGTAAGGCGTACATGACACCCGGCGTTCGATGGCTGGCAACAAGAATGAACATCCGAACAGCGGTTTCCCAAGACGCTAAAGACATGGCGTACGAAGCGCTCGGTGGGGACTACGAAGTGGTTTTCAACGGGATCGAAATAAATAAATTCCAGGACGCCAAACCCACTCCATCCGATGGCGCAACAATCGCATACGTTGGCAGACACGAGCCTCGCAAAGGTTTGGAAATATTGCTGAAATCAGTGGAGTCTTTACCTCCAAATGTGACCGTGTGGATCATGTCCGATGGCCCTCAAACCGAAGAATTGCGCACCAAATACACAGGAGAGGCCCGGCTACGTTGGCTAGGCCCAGTCAGCGATGAGGAAAAGATAAGCCGAATCAAGGGAGCCGACGTGCTGTGCGTTCCCTCGCTCCGCGGAGAGAGTTTCGGAATAGTGCTCCTCGAAGCTATGGCAGCAGGAACACCAGTGGTAGCGAGCGACTTGCCGGGCTACCGAAACGTTGCCGCGAATGGCGATGAGGCTTTCCTGGTCCCCCCAGGAGAAGCAGAATCATTGGCGAGGGCTCTGACTAAGGTTCTAGAAGATCAGGAGTTGGCGCAAGGGCTTACCGAAGCTGGAACTAAGCGAGTAGTGGAATTCTCGATGGAGCGACTCGCTGAGATATACGTCGAGAAGTACGAGCGGGCCATAGCGATCGAAAAAGCAGACCCTGACCGAGGGGGCTGGCGCGGCGAGTTAAGCCGGATGGGTTGGCCGTTCAGATAAAGAGATGAAGCTGACCAGACTCTCTGGTTTGTGAACGGCGCTGACGAATTGCCGCCGTACAATACTCAGCGGAGTTGCCAGGACACATCGGAGACACGGAACCCAAATGGACAACCTGAGCGACAAAAACCGGCAAAGAGCGACTCAGCTAATTGCGTTCTTTGCGATCAGCGTGACTGCGCTGTCCACCGCACTTTTCTTCCTGGTGCTCATCATTTCTGGTTCGCCATGGTTTGGACTGATAGTTGCGGTGCTAACACTGACCTCTATCACTTACCTCACTGCCACATCCGAACAGCGCGCATTGGGGACTCTCGAAAATCAACAGATGCATAGTGATCAGTACCCACGTCTCACCAACTTGGTTGAGGCGATTTGCCTAACAACGGGCATACCTGTCCCCGAAATTCGGATACTTTCGACTGAAACGCGAAACATGGCCGCTGTGGGACGTTCCAGCTCAAAGTCAACTCTTATAGTTACGACAGGTCTGTTGGATTCAGCCAGTCGAATTGAACTCGAGGCGCTGGTTGCGAACCGCATCTCACAAATAGCTGCCGGTCAAACCGCCTTAGCGACGACGGCACTATCGACATTTGGGCTGCAAATTGGAATAGCGACAATACGGGTGCGACCGTTCGCTTTCCTGCCCACGAACGTCAAGAAGAGGATTGGATTAGAACTCGATCCAAGCGACGACTTTGTCAACGACAGTGCCGGAGTAGCGCTGACTCGTTATCCACCCGGGATGGTGGAAGCGCTTGCGATGATGGAAAATCGAAACGCGCTAGCAAAAGCCGGAGCCATCACTGATTCTCTATGGGTACTTTCGACCGAGCAGAACACTGATCGGCCCACGGCCGAAGCGCGCATGACAGCCCTTCGCGAGCTGTGATTCAACGATGAAGCAAGCGACTCTCGTTATAGGAGTAGTCGGACTCCTATGTGTTGCTTGCGCCGCCGACCCCAGAGATGCATACGACACAGCAACAGCAAACACCGAGGCGCGCTCAACGGAGTCGACGGCAGTAACTACGACCACCACTCAACCTGGCCAACAAAACCTTGACTCAGGGAAAACATCCGAGACGGCAACGAGTGACACCCCGTTAGCTACTACACCTCAACAGAAGCCAGCTCCAGATCAAGAAAATGAAGTCTTGGCACCGTTTCGCGGCACCCCAATCAACCCATCAGATCTTTATTCACCACCGCTGGCCCTAAAGATTGATAACGCTCCCACGGCCTTACCACAGCAGGGACTCCAAGACGCCGACATCGTCTTCGAAGAACTAGTGGAGGGCGGACTAACAAGATTCCTGGCAATTTTTCACTCCCAAATCCCCACCTCGGTTGGCCCTATCCGATCTGGAAGATCAACCGATATACCCCTCCTAATGCCATTTGATGGAGCTCTTTTTGGTTGGAGCGGATCCAACTGGGCTTTCAGAAAACTCCTCGACACCGTCGCCATTACAGACGTCGGCTTGTACAGAGACCCCGCGCACTATTGGCGTCAAACGGAACGAACTTCGCCGAGCAATTTGTGGGTTCGCGCCTCGCAGCTTGCCAACAAAGAAGAACATGACTCGCTCACCTCCGAGCCGTTGTGGCCATACGAATTATCCGAAGACCCGATGAGCGGCCCAACCCGCCAGATCAAAGGGATCCGAATCGACTGGGGCTCAACGAAGATCGAACACGTATGGGACGCCACACGAAGCGGCTGGACAAGATCTCAAAACGACGACACGCACGTTGTCCTAGGCCTTAACGGCGAACAACAAGAGCTCGCTCCCGCAAATGTCATTATTCAATTCACAAAGTACGTCTTAACCAATGAAGAAGACGCCAACGGAGCCCGAATACCGCTGGGGCTGGTGTCTGAAGGTTCAGGCACTGCCTGGATACTTAAGGATGGGGGCGTCATCGAAGGCCGATGGAACAAGGCAAACGTTACGGTCCACACGGAGTTCGTCGACACCGAAGGCAACGTCATTGCGATGTCGCCAGGCAGCACATGGGTTTTGCTGGCTCCCCGCGACTCGGCTGAGATACTCGAAATCGATGACTAACAGAAGCCGACTCGTTCTTTACTTCGTGCGCTTAGACTAGGGGAATGGCTGAAAGCACAAGCAATTCAAACTCGCAGGTAGGCACAGTACGCGTAAAGCGAGGGTTGGCCGACATGCTGCGAGGCGGAGTCATCATGGACGTCGTCACACCGGCGGAAGCCAAGATCGCTGAGGATGCAGGCGCAGTGGCAGTAATGGCCCTTGAGCGTGTACCCGCAGATATTCGACGCGACGGCGGTGTCGCTCGCATGAGTGACCCAGTAATGATCGAAGGCATACAAGAAGCAGTCACGATCCCCGTGATGGCCAAAGCGAGAATCGGTCACTTCGCCGAAGCTCAAATCCTCGAATCACTCGGCGTCGACTACGTCGACGAATCTGAAGTGCTGACCCCAGCAGACGAGTCTCATCACATAGACAAATGGTCATTCACGGTTCCCTTCGTATGCGGGGCAACAAACCTCGGAGAAGCGCTTCGACGAATATCTGAAGGAGCGTGCATGATTCGATCAAAGGGCGAAGCCGGCACAGGCAACATCGTTGAAGCAGTGCGGCATCTCCGATCGATTCTTGGCGATATCGGTAAGATCACTCAAGCTGATCAAGCTGAGTTATTTGACTGGGCGAAGCAACTTCAAGCGCCACTAGGACTCGTGCAAGAGATAGCCGAAACAGGCGCGCTACCAGTGCCGATGTTCTGCGCCGGTGGAATAGCAACACCCGCCGACGCTTCCCTGGTGATGCAGCTAGGTGCTGAAGCTGTCTTTGTTGGCTCAGGAATTTTCAAGAGCGAAGACCCCGCGCCCCGCGCAAAAGCCATAGTCGAAGCCGTCACGCATTACCAAGACCCAGCGATGGTCGCCAAAGTAAGTCGTGGTTTGGGTGACGCGATGCCGGGACTTGAAATCGGTGAACTCGAAACCAAGCTCGCCGAACGCGGCTGGTAGACGCCTGATTTGCCAAAGACAGTAGGAGTTCTAGCTTTACAAGGCGCTTCAAGAGAGCACACAGCCGCGCTTGAAAAGCTAGGAGCCAACGTTCTCCAAGTGAGAATGCCGGAACACCTCCGCGGGCTTGAGGCATTAGTGATCCCCGGCGGAGAATCAACAACAATCTCCATGCTTTTGGAGTCCAGCGGAACGTTCGAACCGTTAGCGGATCTCATCAGCGAAGGTCTCCCAGTTTTGGGGACCTGCGCAGGGATGATTCTTCTCGCCAAAGATGTCATAGATGGGCGACCAGACCAGAAAAGTTTTGCTCAAATCGATATAACTGTTCGCCGAAATGGATTTGGTCGCCAAATCGCTAGTTTCGAATCGGATCTGAAGATCAGTGGTTTCACAACACCTTTCCGCGGAGTTTTTATTCGTGCACCCTTAGTCCAAAGCTGCGACCCGTCCGTTGAAACGCTAGCCACCATCGAACTCGACGGCGGCGGACAATCAACAGTGCTTTGCCGTCAACGAAATGTCACGGTAAGTAGCTTTCACCCAGAATTAACTGACGATCTGCGCATACATCAGATGTTCCTCGAGAACCTGGATTAAAGGTTTGCGCTAATTGCTTGAAGTTCAGGGTTCGCTTACGTCAGGGACGATGGCAGAATGTTCATCGGAGGTATCGAAGTGTCGGGCCATTCCAAATGGGCAACCATCAAGCACAAAAAAGGCGCCGCTGACAAGGCGCGCGGGAAACTTTTCGCGAAGCTGATTCGGCAAGTCGAAGTAGCAGCCCGCGAAGGTGGGGGCGACTTAGATTCCAACGCGAACCTACGGACCATGTATCAAAAGGCACGCGATAACTCGGTGCCATTAGACACAATCGAACGTGCTATCAAGCGAGGAACAGGTGAGCTCGAGGGAGTCAACTACGAGCAAGTGAACTACGAAGGCTACGCCCCTCACGGAGTAGCAATGTTCGTTGATGTGCTGACCGACAACAGAAATCGAACCGGTGCAGAAATACGCAGTGTCTTCACCCGAGCCGGGGGTTCCCTCGCCGAACCTGGAGCAGTTGCTTGGCAGTTTGAGCGTAAGGGCGTAGTAATGGCGCCTGGAACTGTCGATGAGGATCTAATCATGATGGCCGCCCTCGAAGCCGGAGCAGAAGACGTCGTGACGGAGGGGGATAGTTGGAGGATCACGACGGAAGCCTCTGACACAGCATCCGTTAGAGAAGCGCTTGAAGCATCAGGCATCGAAGTTTCCTCAACGGATCTGACGTATCTGCCTCAAAACGTTGTTGAACTAGCTTCGAGCGGAGAAGCAGCACAAGTCATGGCGGTTATGGACGCGTTGGACGACCACGACGACGTGCAGGGCGTGTATGCCAACTTCGACATCTCAGATGAAATCCTCGCTGAACTGACCTGAAGCTGATCAGTAGTAATGAGCTAGTCATGTACAATCGAACCTGTGTTCGTTTTGGGGATCGATCCCGGACTCTCCCGTTGTGGATATGGGGTCCTTGAGCAATCGGGAAGAAAAGCTGAAGCTGTGGCAATAGGTGTAATCAGAACACCTGCCAAAGCGCCCCTGCCTCAACGTCTGGCATCCATACACCAGGAGCTTCGCGGTTTGGTTGAGGAATACCGCCCTGATGTAGTTGCTATAGAGCGAGTGTTCTTCCAGATGAACGCCCGAACGGCCATGGGCGTCGCACAAGTAAGCGGGCTTGCTATGGCCATCGGCAACATAGCCGGTGCCGAGGTTTTCGAATACACACCAAACCAGGTCAAAGAGGCGGTGGCGGGATGGGGCAGCGCTAACAAAGAACAAATGCAACGAATGGTTCAATCGCTTTTGGCTCTACCCGAAATTCCTTCACCACCTGATGCAGCAGACGCTGCCGCAGTGGCGCTTTGTCATTTAGCTCATGCCTCAAGCAGACGGCTGACCGAAGCAGCGAACCCATCATGATCGGATCGCTTCATGGTGTGTTAATCGATAAAGACACTGAAGGGGAGATCCTGATCGAAGTATCAGGAGTCGGGTACAGGGTGACCGTAAACACCCGCACTCTTGCAGATCTCCCCGACATCGGAACTGATGCGTTTGTGCATATTCATCACCACATACGAGAAGACGACCAAACTTTGTACGGCTTTGCCACGTTGACGGAACGCAAATGTTTCGAGTCGGTCATAGGAGCTCACGGCGTAGGGCCAGCCCTAGGAATGGCAGTTTTGGCGACATTGCCGCCAGAAGAGCTGAGACATGCAGTTGCGAGTGAAGACGTTGATGCGCTGTGTCTGGTTCCTGGAGTCGGAAAGAAAACTGCTCAACGAATGGTGTTGGAACTCAAAAATCGTCTCGACATGCCAACACACGTCGAACACGAAGGCGCTAACGGTGAGCAATCCAACGCAACGGCAATCACCGATGTTCGCGAAGCGCTTCGCCAGATGGGCTTCGGCGCAGAAGAAGTGCGACTCGCTGTCGACGGTCTTGAAGGTACAGACACCTCAGCAATGCTTCGTGAAGCTCTTCAACGGATGGCGAGCTAATGACTGACAATGAATGGGGCCGAGAAGAAGGCTTCCACCGAGAAACATCCGACAGTCGCGATGAAGTATTGAGGCCCGAAGTTGTAGTCGATGATAAAGATGAAGCCGGTTTACGTCCCCGCCGCTTGGAGGAGTTTGTAGGCCAAGCCGAACTCAAAGACCATCTCGAGGTCGTCTTAGACGCAGCTCGCGGTCGAGAACAACCCCCTGACCATCTGTTGTTTGCCGGACCGCCCGGCCTTGGCAAAACAACTCTCGCAGGGATCGTTGCTGCTGAGCTCGATGTCGCTATGCACATCACCTCAGGACCGGCCATTGAACGAGCAGGAGATCTAGCTGCGATTCTCACAAATCTCGGAGATCGCGATGTCTTGTTCATCGACGAAATTCACCGGTTACCTAAACAAGTTGAAGAAGTTTTGTACCCAGCGATGGAAGATTTCCAGCTGGACGTTGTGCTCGGCAAGGGGCCAGCTGCGCGCTCAATTCGTTTTGACCTACCTCCATTCACTCTGGTGGGAGCGACCACCCGCACCGGATTGATCGCCGGACCCCTGCGAGACCGCTTCGGGCTTGTCGAGCGCCTCGACTATTACAACCCAGAAGAGCTCAAATCGATAGTTGAACGAGCTGCCGGAATTCTGTCCGTCACTATCGATTCACCAGGAGCTGCGGAAATAGCAAATAGAAGTAGAGGCACCCCTCGTATAGCTAACCGACTACTCCGCAGAGTGCGAGACTTTGCCGAAGTTCGAGCGGATGGACTTGTGGACTTAACGGTCGCGCGAAACGGACTGGCGCTCTTCGGTGTTGACGAACTTGGACTCGACAAAGTTGATCGTTCAATTTTGGAGTCGATCGCAATAACGCATAGAGGGGGACCAGTCGGTCTATCGACGCTGTCAATTAGCGTCGGAGAGCAACCAGAAACACTGGAAGACGTCTACGAACCGTTTTTGATTCAACAAGGCCTCATCCAACGCACCCCTCGTGGGCGCGTAGTAACACCAGCGACTTTTGAGCACCTCGGAGTAGCTGCACCTGAACAACCCATCGAAGACCCATCGTTATTCGAGTAGATAAACGTTGACCTCGGATCGAATCTGGTACGGAGCTTACGGCTCGAACATATTGAGGGCACGATTCCTGTGTTATCTGCAGGGAGGCCGATATTTGCCGCACCACAGCGAACACACCGGGGCTCGCGACAGTCAACAACCAGGACAGTTCGCCCCGTTAGTGCATGGCCCGTGGAGTCTCTTTTTTGGGCTTTCGTCAGACAGGTGGGGAGGAGGCGTAGCGTTTCTGGAACCTCACCTTAACGAGGGCGCCTGTGTCCGCTGTTGGGATATCACGCAAGAACAATTTATGGATGTGGCGGCACAAGAAAACGGACTTGAACCCGGGGACATCACAATCGATATCGAAGAAGTCATTCACCGAGGAGAGGTAAGCATCGGTGACAGCTGGTACTCCCGAGTCGTTTATCTAGGGCGATACAGAGAACGACCTTTACTTACCTTCACGAGTGAGAAGCCCCCTGAACCAACCTCGCCCGGCGAGCCCTACCTGTCTGTCATCTTGAATGGGTTCATAGAGGCCGCCCCTGAACAAGAGAGAGCACACATCAGCCGATTACTGCGAGCACGTGGAGTGGCGCCAACATGGACTTGTGACGCAATAGCTCAGCTAGCGAAACGAGAAACCTAGAATTGTTTCCGGCATGAATGCTCAAAGGCCACCACACGACATGCAGGAATTCGAATACCCGTTACCTGACGAGGCCATCGCTCAGATGCCCGCGGTGCCCCGCGATAGCGCCAAGCTTCTGGTCGACAAAGGACCAGATGAACCACCTCAACATCTAACCGTTGCGAACCTCCCCGATCAACTACAAGCAGGTGACTTGCTTGTTTTGAATGAGACGAGCGTGATCCCAGCACGGCTGCCGTTAAGAAAATCTACGGGAGGAGCTGTTGAAGTCTTTCTCTTGGAGCCTGAAGGCACAGGGTGGACAGCGCTTGTTCGTCCGGGACGTCGCGTGAAAAGTGGAACTCAGCTGAGGAGTGACCGAGACAGCGCTTTGGAAGTCCTGATCGGCGACGAGTTCGGCCAAGATGGACGAAGGACTGTCCAGGTCTTCCATGATGGCCAACCGATCCTTCAACCAACCGATTGTTACCGGCTATCTCTAGCGGGGGAGTCACCCCTTCCCCCTTACATCACATCAAAGGGGCATTCCCCGGACCGGTACCAGACTGTCTACGCCCGAACACCGGGATCGGTAGCAGCACCAACTGCAGGACTTCACCTCACCAAAGATCTGCTCGAAAAAATCGAAGCGATCGGCGTGAGCATCGCAAAAATAGATCTGGTTGTAGGCCTAGACACATTTCGACCAGTGACCGTGGATAACCCCGCAGATCACGTCATGCACAGCGAGCGTTACAGCGTCAGCAACGAGACATGGGAAGCCTGCCAAACGGCGAAACGAGTAGTGGCCGTAGGGACAACCACAGTCCGCGCACTCGAATCAGCTGCCCGGGGCCCTCTCGCAGGGCGCACCGATCTGTTTCTCCGTCGTGGATCTCAGTTCAAAATTGTGGATTCGATGATGACAAATTTTCATATGCCTAAATCAACGCTCCTGATGATGATCGATGCCTTCATCGGAGCTCGATGGAAGCTTCTCTACCAAGAAGCTTTAGATAACCAGTACCGGTTCCTTTCATTTGGTGACGCGATGCTGCTACATCGAATGTCTAACTAGCTGACACTCTGTCATGCTGTATCACTGTGTCTTTACGTTATGAACTACTCGAAGCCGACCAGGGAGCTCGCAGAGGGCGAATTCATACTCCCCGTGGCTCAATCGAGACTCCTGTGTTCATGCCCGTCGGGACGCGTGGAGCTGTCATACATCTAGACCAACGCGACTACGAACAGCTCGAAATCGAAGTGGTTCTAGGCAACACATACCACCTGATGTTGCGACCGGGCGCCGGAATCATCGAAGGGTTAGGAGGTTTGCACTCTTTTGTGTCCTGGGAGGGCCACATGCTGACCGACTCTGGTGGATTTCAGGTCATGTCACTCAACGACAACGTCAAAATTGACGACGACGGCGTGACGTTTACTTCAATATATGACGGTTCGAAGAAACGATTTACACCCGAAGATGCGGTAGCTACCCAAGAGCAGTTGGGTGCTGACATTCAGATGGCGCTCGACGTATGCCCCCCACTGCCATCCCCACAAGAGACGATTATCGAAGCGATGGAACGAACCCATGACTGGGCGGCCAGAGCTAAATCGGTGCACTCCAAAACGGGTCAGGCTTTGTTTGGCATTGTGCAAGGCGGGATCGACCCGGCCCTACGAACAAAAAGCGCCAAGCACTTAAGCGGTCTCGATTTCGCTGGATACGGGATTGGTGGATTATCTGTCGGGGAGAGCCACCAAGAAATGATGCCCGCACTACGAGCAGCCATTTCTGAACTTCCAGAAGACCGCCCCCGATACCTGATGGGTGTCGGCGACCCAGCCCGAATTGTCGACGCGATCGGCATAGGCGTAGACATGTTCGACTGTGTCTTGCCTACGAGACTTGCTCGACACGGAACAGTGCTCACTAGCACCGGGAAGTTGAATCTCCGCAACGCGAAACACGCCACCAACGATGAACCTCTCGACCCAAATAACCCAATGTCCAATAGCTTCAGCCGCGCCTATTTACGGCACCTTATGCAGGTGAAAGAACCCACCGCTGCGCGCATCGCAACCTTGCATAACTTGTGGTTTCTAATTGATCTCGTGAAGCAAGCAAGGCAGGCGATCGAAGACGGAAGGTACGAAGCCTTTCGTTCCCAGACGCTTGAGACGTGGAGTTAACCGAACTCGTTTCTTCCTGCCTAAGTGGCAAAGATTCATGGACACAGGGGATGTGAGCAGTACGCTGACATCTCGTCTTTCTAATTATTGAACTCGGAGTCGTTCACTATGGCGCTGCTACTGCCAATCATTGTCTTTGTTGGGATGTACTTCCTGATTCTTCGCCCACAGCAGAAGAGAATGAAAGAACGTGAAGCACTGGTCCGCGCTGCAGGTATTGGTGATGAAGTGGCCACCGTTGGTGGCGTGATCGGCGTCATAGTTGCCGAAGAAGACGGNGAGATTGTTTCACTNGAAGTAGANACCGATGTTGAATTGCGCGTTCAACGGAGATCTATCGGCGAAATCATCTCTAAAGCGGGAGACGAAGACGATGCTTCTGATGATCCCAGTGACGAAGAATAAAACTCAANCCTGAATCTATTTGGACCAAAGCCGTGCGTCGTTCCCACATTCTCTCCCTACTTCTGGTCATAGNTGTCGCAGGTGCATCTTTTATTGGGGTGCTGTCAGCGGGCTGGAAACCAGTCCTCGGAGTTCAACTCCAGGGAGGCGTTGAGGTCGTTCTGCGACCAGCAGATGAAGTAACTGATGAACAATTTGAACGCGCCATCGAGATCATTCGGAATCGAGTAGATGCGATAGGCGTAGCGGAACCTGATATCACCCGCCAAGGAAACCAAGTTGTTATCCAGCTACCGGGCGTCAAAGACAAACAACGAGCAGTAGACCTCATCGGTCAAACAGCAGAACTGACCTTCAGACCGGTTCAAAGCATCTTTGATTCCCAAGATCCGAATCAGCTCTCAGCGATCCAACAATTTCTAGAAGGATCCGAAGATGGCAGCGATTCAGCTGGTTTGAGTGAGACGAGCGAGCCGACTGATTCAGAGCCACCTTCCCTTGAAGAAGTTTTGACGCCACCCGACCAAGATGAGGCATCNTCGCAAGTCGTCCTCTTAGGCTCCGAAGGGCGCACTGGATTTATTCTTGAACCAGCGGCTCTCACCGGTGAGGCCATCGAGGAAGCAGCGGCGACCTTCCAAGGACAATGGATTGTCAACGTTTCATTCAANGATGAAGGGGCAATTGCCTTCGACCAAATGGCCGTTGCGAATTATGAACGGCAAGTTGCGATTGTCTTAGACGGGGTAGTTGAGTCAGCCCCGACCATTAACGCGACTGAGTTCAACGGGCAGGCCGTCATCTCAGGTTCGTTCGATGAACAAGAAGCGAAGGACCTAGCCCTCGTGTTGCGGTTCGGTGCTCTTCCGGTCGAGTTCGAACGTGATGACGTGCGAACAGTGTCGGCAACATTGGGAGAAGGAACGCTGCGCGCCGGTGTAGTTGCAGGTCTAGTGGGATTAGCGCTAGTGGGACTTTATATGTTGCTGTACTACCGCTTACTGGGCCTTGTCGCCGTATCTAGCCTTGCGATTAGCGGAGCAACCCTGTGGTCGATCATTGCCTGGCTAGGTGAAAGTCAAGGCCTAGCGCTCACTCTTGCAGGAGCAACGGGAATCATTGTCTCCATCGGTGTTCAAGTTGACTCCAACATTGTCTATTACGAGAGAATCAAAGAGGAAGTCCGACGAGGCCGCGCTGTGAGATCTGCGGCAGAGGGAAGCTTTCGAGCTGCCTTCTCTACCATTATCTGGGCAGATCTGGCGTCACTTATTGGTGCAGGAGTCCTCTATCAGCTGACCACAGGAACTGTCAGAGGCTTCGCTTTATATCTCGGCATCGCAACTCTCATCGATCTAGCCGTTTCATTCTTCTTCATGCGCCCACTAGTGGTCTTGGTAGCTCGACGCCTAGTGAATGAGCGCCCAAGCCGACTGGGTCTTAGCGAGACGAAAGAGGAGGTAGGAACATGAGCTTCTCGATTAAGCGCATGTACCAGGGCAACACGTCATGGGACTTCCTAGGAGTTTCGAGACGGGTTCTCGTCTGTTCTGCAGTAGCTGTAATTATTTGCGTAGCAGCCCTTTTGGTTCGTGGTCTAAACCTCGGCATTGAATTTGAGGGTGGCGGTGTTTGGGAGTCGCCGGCCTCTGAAGTGATAACCACCGACACAATTGACAATGCAATGTCCAACGTCGGAATGGATGACGCCCGAATACAACGAATCACGGGAGGCGATGACATTTTCCGTGTTCGCGGTGAACTGCCCTCCGGAGAGACCGCAGAGTCAATCGGGTCGGCATTAGCACAAGCAGCTCAAGTTGATCCTGAATCCGTTAGCGCGCGAACAGTCAGCCCCTCTTTCGGAGACCAAGTTGCAGGAAAGGCACGGCGCGCCCTAGTCGTATTCTTCATTCTGATAGCGCTGTACCTCACGCTCCGCTTCGAATGGAAGATGGCTCTTGGTGCGCTCCTAGCCGTTGCTCACGACATAGTGCTTACGGTCGGAATCTACGCTCTTTTTCAGTTTGAGATCAGCCCAGCAACAGTCGTCGCCTTCTTGACAATCATGGGCTATTCCCTTTACGACACCATCGTCGTTTTCGATCGCGTGAAAGACAACGAGCGATCACTTTCGCTCAAAGCGCGCATGACGTATTCCGATCTTGCCAACGTCTCGCTGAACCAAGTCATCATGCGATCTATAAACACAACTATCACCTCGGTGCTACCTGTTGTTTCGTTACTAGTGGTTGGCTCACTGTTCATGGGTGCAACCAGCCTTCAAGAATTTGCCATAGCGCTGCTCATTGGGTTACTAGTCGGTTCCTATAGTTCTCTATTCGTTGCGATGCCAACAGTTGCCAAACTCAAACAAAGAGAACCCCATTGGGCTGAGCAGGATCGAAGCGCAGAAGTGCTAAGCGCGTCGAACTCTATTGAGAGCGCAGCAGTGACACTTGCCGCAGACCGTTACGACAGAAGCGCCCCGCCGAGACCGCGCAAGAAAGGCCGGAAGCGCTAAGCGAAAGAGCACACTGTGGAGATGAGGAATCAGTATGACCCTGAATCGCTGCAGAAGCTGATCGCTGACTTCCCGGACTTTCCAACACCCGGCGTCATCTTTCGTGACATATCGCCGCTCCTAAATGAACCCGGTGCCTTGGCCGCCGCCGCTGAGTTAATGGCAGAACCTTTCCTCGATGCGTCGGTAACGCACGTTGCCGGTATCGAATCACGAGGCTTTATTTTCGGACCTCTAATAGCAGAGCAACTCAATGCGGGACTCTGCCTCATAAGAAAGCCCGAAAAACTTCCAGGTGCAACCTACGCGCAGAGCTACGGACTGGAGTACGGAGCTGACCGTCTCGAGATTCAATCGGAAGCTCTCACCCGAGGAGACCAAGTGCTCATAGTTGACGACGTTCTCGCGACCGGTGGAACCATCTCGGCTGCCGAGCAGCTAATAGATAAAACGGGAGCAAATGTTGTCGCAGCAGCAGTGCTCATCGAAATAGATTTTCTTGCTGGTCGTGAACAACTAGGTGTACGTGACGTAGCTGCCGTGATTCACTATTAAGTAGATGAAGAGCTACCCCCTCCTGACAATCTGATGGCCACTGTCACTCGAGTGCTGCCTTGGCGGCGAGCGGCCGCGCCTGTGCACACAGAAATTCAGGGTGTTGTGGACCGCTACAAAGCTCGATGGCCAAAGAGTTCCGCCGACCTACTTGTACGCGCCTACGAGATGGCTGATGAAGCCCATCAAGGGCAACGTAGAAAATCTGGTGAACCCTACATACTCCACCCAGTAGCAGTCGCCTCAGTTGTAGCGGAAATGGGGCTAGACGATGTATCGATAGCTGCTGCACTGTTACACGACGCGGTAGAGGATACGGGTATCGAACTGCTCGAAATCGGGAGCGAATTTGGGTCAGATGTAGCCGCACTGGTCGACGGAGTAACCAAACTTGATCGAGTCCGATTCGCGACTAAACAAGCCCAACAAGCAGCGACACTGCGAAAGATGCTTGTTGCCATGGCGCGAGACCTTCGGGTCCTACTGATCAAGCTTGCAGACCGGCTCCACAACATGCGGACTCTTGGCGCTCTGCAACCCACAAAACAAGAACAAATAGCGCGTGAAACTCTCGACGTGTACGCGCCGTTAGCTCACCGCCTAGGGATGCAAGAGGTGCGAAACGAACTTGAAGACCTGGCGTTCGCAGCTCTTTACCCGAAGCGATATGCAGAGATCGACCGCCTGCTCGCTGAGCGAACTCCCGCACAAGATGCATACGTAGAAGGTGTTTCACAGACCATAAGCGATCGGCTATCGACAGCATCAGTTCAAGCGCACGTCACCGGTAGAACAAAACATCACTGGGCTGTCTACGAAAAAATGGTCGTCAAGGGGAGATCGTTCGACGAAATTTTCGATCTGGTGGGCATCAGGGTCGTAGTCTCCACGATCCGAGATGCCTACGGAGCGCTGGGCTCTATACACAGCACCTGGAAGCCCGTTGCTGGCAGATTCAAAGATTACATCGCAATGCCGAAATTCAACCTCTATCAGTCTCTCCACACGACAGTGATAGGCCCTGAGGGTGTGAGCCTCGAAGTGCAAATCCGAACCGAGGATATGCACCAAAGAGCAGAACATGGCGTTGCAGCCCATTGGCGTTATAAGGACCCCTCGGAAGGCTCGGGTGCTGATATGCCCTGGCTCAACTCCATCGTCGACTGGCAAGCGGAAACAGATGACCCAGAAGAGTTCATGCGGACTCTCGCCGTTGATTTAGACCAAGACGAGGTTTACGTCTTCACACCTAAAGGTGACGTTGTTACTCTCGCCACCCAAGCAACACCCATAGATTTTGCTTACGCCATTCACACCGACATCGGAGATTCGACCATCGGAGCCAAAATCGATGGGAGGCTCGTGCCGTTGGACCGTCAACTCCAATCTGGTGACACTGTCGAGATCTTCACGTCAAAGGTCGATGGTGCTGGCCCATCTCGAGACTGGCTCGAAATCGCTACAACTCCGAAGGCGAAAAACGGCATAAAGCAATGGTTCGCCAAATCCGACCGCGAAGAGCTAACTGAGGTAGGTCGAGAACAAATTACAGAGGCCATGCGCCAGGAAGGTTTGCGGGCGCAGCTACTAATCGAGAGTGACGAGCTGCTTCGCGTGGCTGAACAATTCAATCGCAGTGATCTAACGGTCCTATATGAAGCTGTTGGTAAGGGAGACCTGCAGGCATCTTCAATAGCGAAACGGCTTGTGGCGAACCTAAGAGGAGAGGAAAGCAGTCAGAGACTGCCAGCAAAACCAGCGCAGCACAGAGGCTCTCGACGGCGTCGAACTAGCGGTGTTCATGTAGAAGGATTCGACGATTCACTCGTCAGACTTGCTGGTTGTTGCAACCCGGTTCCCGGAGACGAAATTCTCGGTTTTGTCACGAAGGGTCGTGGTATCTCGATACATAGAGACGATTGCTCAAATGCCTCCGAACTAGTCGGGTACTCCGGTGCGCGACAAATCGAAGTTGATTGGGACGCGGCTTTCAACGGCCAGTTCCGCACCAGCGTTGAAGTGAGGGCCCTTGATCGAGACCGGCTGCTCGCTGACGTGGTATCGGTGATTTCTGATCATCACCTCAGCATCTCCAGCGCCCACACCTTCACAGGGGACGATCAAGTTTCGGTCCTGCAATTCGATATAGAGGTAGGCGACCCGACGCTTCTGGAACAGCTGCTCGGAGCGTTACGAGAAATAGATGCCGTGTTCGACGCGCACCGAATAATGCCAAACAGCGTACGTCCACCTTCTTGAATACGAATCCAAGTAGATCAATAAGTGTCAGGGACTTTCTGTCGGAACCATCTACGATGGTATGTCCACCGGGCGGCTATTTCTCACACCCCGGACGCGCCCGAGGATGACCATGTCAAAGAAGGCAAATACCTTCCAAACTCCAATCGGAACACGTGACCTTCTCCCCGGTGAGTCGGCCCGATGGGAGGCGGTAGTTGAAGTCTTTAGCTCCGTGGCATCTCGATCGGGATTCGCGCTCGTTGATACTCCACTATTTGAAGACATCGGAGTCTTTTCCAGAATCGGTGAAGGCACCGATGTGGTTGGAAAAGAAATGTATGAGTTCCACGACCGAAGCGAAAGGCACATGGCGCTGCGCCCAGAAGGAACAGCAGCGATATGCCGCTCCTTCGTCCAACATCGTCCACCAGTGCCATGGAAGGTGTATTACCGAGGCCCGTACTTTCGGTATGAAGCGCCTCAGGCAGGGCGCTTTCGACAGTTCCACCAATTCGGAATTGAAAGTATTGGCTCAGATGACCCTGATATCGACGTAGAAGTCATCGCATTAGGGTGGAACGTTTTACAAAGCGTAGGTCTAAAGCAAGTCAACCTGTTACTGAACTCCATGGGTGACGCGAACACCCGAAAGCAGTATCAGCAGTCGCTGGGTGATTTCCTAGAAGGACGTGTGCTCGACCTAGATGAAGAGGATAGAAGCAAAGTTGCATCGCATCCCTTGCGGGTTTTGGACTCTAAGCGGCGAGCGACGCAGAGTGTCATCGCCCAAGCACCACTGATTGAAGAATTCCTCGACGGAGACGCCAAGGCGCACTTTGAACGAGTTCAAGAAGGACTCAACGCTTTGAACATCCCATTCACGATCGAACCCAAATTGGTTCGAGGGTTGGACTATTACACCCATACCACCTTTGAGTTTCAAAGCCAGGCGTTAGAGAGTGCTCAGAACACGGTTTGTGGGGGTGGACGCTACAACGGGTTGATCGAAGAACTCGGTGGACCCCCTACTCCAGGAATTGGGTTTGGTATGGGTATTGAACGCCTGCTACTTGCTTGCGACGCCGAAGGGTCCTTCCCGGACCCACCGCCAAAAACTCAGGTGTGGGTCGTAGACGTCACAGATGGTTCATCAGCTCGAGACCTAACTCAATTGCTGCGAGCCGACGGCGTCGTCGCAGACAGGTCCTTTGACGGCCGTTCGATGCGCAGCCAGATACGTAGCGCTGACCGATCTGGAGCCCAATTAGCTCTGATTATTGGCGAACAAGAACTAGAAGAAGCAACAATTTCGATACGTATGTTGCGTGACAGCGCGGCTGACCAGATAGTTGTTCCGAGAGAAGAAGTCGTCAGTCAAGTTCGACAGCTTCTCGGGCTGGACTCTTGACTATGGCGCACGGCCCTGGAGATAGACGATGACAAAAAGAACTGATTACTGCGGTCAACTATCTAGTGATGACATAGGTCGCACGGTCACAGTATGTGGCTGGGTAGCCAAGCGCAGAGAACATGGAGAGTATTTAGCGTTCGTGGACCTCCGTGACCGCACGGGCATAGTTCAGTGTGTTGTCGACCACGCTCACGACATTCGAAGCGAATACGTACTAGCGGTGACCGGGACCGTCCGAGAACGTCCACCCGAAACCGTCAACACTGACTTACCTACAGGTTCGATAGAAATCGGAGAAGCGACTGTTGAAATCCTTGCCAGCGCCGAACCGCCTCCGTTCCAAATAGATGGCCGAGTCGAGGTTGATGAGACCATACGTATACATCACCGCTATCTAGATCTACGTACCGGCCGCATGCAACAAAATCTCCGCAGCAGAGCGGCGATCAGTGCCGCAATTCGTCGTTCGATGGAAGACCAGGAATTCGTTGAGATAGAAACCCCAATGCTGATTGCTTCAACGCCAGAAGGAGCAAGAGATTTTGTTGTGCCCAGCAGGTTGAGCCCAGGAAACTTTTACGCGCTTCCTCAAAGTCCACAGTTATTCAAGCAGCTCTGCATGGTTGGCGGAATCGACCGTTATTACCAAATTGCTCGCTGCATGCGAGACGAAGACCTTCGAGCCGATAGACAATTCGAATTCACGCAACTCGACATGGAAATGAGCTTCGCCGACGGAGAGCAAGTCCGAGCGGTGGTATCGGAAGCTGTAAGCAACGCAACGGAGATGATTACCGGCCAGAGACCGGAATCAATTCCGGAGATGTCATGGCTAGAGGCAATGAACCGATATGGATCGGACAAGCCAGACGTGCGGTTTGATCTGGAATTAGTTGAACTCACCGAAGTCTTCTCAGGTACTGACTTCAACGCGTTCAAGGCATCGTCCATCAAAGGAATAAAAGTTGAAGGCGGTGCTGACATGGGCCGTAATCAACTGGATCAATTAACTGACAAAGCGAAGAGTTGGGGCGCCAAGGGACTGGTGTGGATCAAGGTCGGGCCATCGGGCGAAGTGACCTCGCCAGTAGCCAAATTCATGAGTGAAGCTGAGATATCTGGTCTGTTATCAGTGATGAACGCGAAAGAGGGAGATATCTGTTACCTCGTTGCCGACGACTGGCGACAGGTGGTGCACGTGTTGGGTCTTCTTCGGCTGGAATTGGGACGACCACCGGTCAATGAGGGAGGCCTGCGCTTTCTTTGGGTCGTGGACTTCCCGCTTTTCGAAGACGTTGATGATGACGGAAATCCACTCCCCGCTCACCACCCCTTCACCATGCCTCATGCAGACGACCTAGAACTTCTATCGAATAGCAGCGCCCCCGACGATTTACTTAACGTGAGATCCCAGGCCTACGACCTTGTTCTCAATGGATGGGAGCTAGGGTCGGGCAGCGTTCGTATCCACCGACGAGACATCCAGCAACAAATCTTTAACCTGCTGGGCATAAACGAAGAAGAATCACAAGAGAAGTTCGGATTCCTTATGGACGCCTTCCGCTACGGGGCGCCACCCCACGCAGGCTTTGCTTTCGGTATAGACCGGCTGGTGGCGTTACTAGTCGGCGAGGAGAACATTCGAGAGGTCATTGCCTTCCCTAAGAGTCAATCAGGCGCCGATCCACTTACTAACGCCCCTTCATCCATAGACACCGCTCAACTCAATGAGTTAGGCCTTAGGGTGCTTCCTCCAGCTACTTGATCGATCTTGGATCCACGGCGAACTAGGTTCGTTGCCATGAGCGACCTTTTCGAGTCGGCAGCAGAAGAGGTGATGCGTCGCCAAGCCCCACTAGCGGCGCGGCTCCGCCCGCGACAACTAGACGACCTTGTCGGTCATGACGAGTTGTTAGGAACTCAAGCTCCGCTCAGAACTTTGATTCAAGCGGACAAACTGACCTCAATCATCTTGTGGGGTCCGCCAGGTTGCGGAAAGACCACGCTCGCGCGTCTCATCGCAAACCACACCAAGAAACAATTCGTAACGCTTTCCGCAGTCTCAGCGTCGGTGAAAGATGTTCGGCGAGTGATCGACGAAGCCCGACAGCGTCTGGGGGAACAGAATATTGGAACGATCCTGTTCCTTGACGAGGTGCATCGTTTTAACAAAAGTCAGCAGGACGCTCTTCTGCCCTCAGTAGAGGACGGTCTGCTGACCTTCATCGGAGCCACCACCGAAAATCCTTACTTTGAAGTCAACCCACCACTCCTTTCAAGATCCAACCTGTTCCGCATGAACGAGTTGAGCGATGAAGCCGTAACGGAGTTGTTGCTTCGAGGCGCTAAGCACGAAGAGATCTCACTGAGTCAAGACGCGTCTGATCATCTCACTCGGCGAGCAGATGGTGACGCGAGGCGCGCTCTGACTGCCTTAGAAGTGGCGGCAGTGCTCGCCGGAGGTAAAGGATCAACCGTAAACCTAAATCACGCAGAACAAGCCCTAGACGCGCGCGCTCACAGGTATGGCGAGGATGAACACTACGACGTTATTTCCGCCTTCATTAAGAGCATTCGCGGCTCTGATGTTGATGCGAGCCTGTATTGGCTGGCTCGTATGCTGGAGGCAGGGGAAGATGCTCGCTTCGTAGCACGACGGCTCGTGATATTGGCATCCGAGGACATCGGGATGGCAGATCCCATGTCGCTTTTGGTCGCTGACGCTGCTGCTAGAGCGGTTGATTTCGTTGGGCTACCCGAAGCACAACTAAACCTTTCCCAAGCAGTTATTCATCTAGCAACAGCACCAAAATCGAACTCAGCGTTACTTGGCATCACCAGAGCGAGGGATGACGTTCGCCAAGGTCAGGGCCGCAGGGTGCCTCGCCACTTGCGCGACAGTCACTACACCGGCGCTCAAGATCTAGGACATGGCGAGGACTATCTTTATCCGCATAACAGTGAGTCAGGATGGGTAGAGCAGCAGTACCTTCCAGATGACATAACGGGGCGTCGCTACTACTCGCCCAGTTCGCACGGGTTTGAAGCGGACATTGTTCAACGTTTAGCTGATCTGCGGGGCGCCACCGAACCCCGAAAGAATACGACCACCTCTGACGACGAAGCGAAGGATCAGAAGAAATGACGGTCTGGGATTTGGTTGCTGTGGTGGTCACGGTTTGTGTCATTGTGACGATGACCGTGTTGCTGCTGATTTTGATTCAACTCATTTCAGTGTTGAAACAATTGCGCTCGGCGGCCGACCGGCTATCTGAGCAAGCACTGCCAGTAGTAGATGACCTCCGAGAGACCGTTGACCACGCCGATATCGAGCTGCAGAGACTGCAAGGCGTAGTAACGGCAGCTGAAGAAGCATCGAAGCACATAGGGTCGTTTGGTCGAAGACTCTTACGTGCAGTCTCAGTTCCCTTTATCAAACTTAGAGCGATATCGGCAGGGGCTAAATCTGGGTTCGGTCGGATCAAGAATGGTGGACGGAACAGTCCGAGATGAACGCAATTAACGGCAGTTCATGGCAGGCTGTATAAGTGTTCAAACGACTTAGGTGGTTACTGCTCGGAGGCATCTTCGGTGCCGGTAGTTCTTTATGGGTGAGGCGCCAATTTCGCCACCTTGTCGAACGGTACGCACCAGTTCGTGGCACGGCGACTGTAGCTGGAACAGCCCGTCGCGTCGGACGTGATATACGTGACGCATGGGCTGACGGTCAACGCAAGATGCGTGATACTGAGACAGAACTGCGAGCCAAACAGGAACAACTTTCTAATCGTTATTGATTAGGACCGAGTTCCAAGAGCGACACCTGGGTACCATCAGGGGGCATGCAAGCAGGTGAGTTGCGCGAAGCATTCTCTAAGTTCTGGAGTGAACGGGGCCATGACGTCCGCGCGTCGGCAAGTCTCATACCTCATGAACCCTCCTTGTTATTCACCGTTGCGGGAATGGTGCCCTTCATGCCCTACTTCTTGGGTGAAGAACAGCCTCCTTCGTCTCGACTGTGCACCATTCAAAAATGTGTTCGTGCTGGAGGCAAGCACAACGACCTAGATGACATCGGTCGAACGAATCGCCACTTCACTTTCTTTGAAATGATGGGGAACTTCAGTTTCGGTGATTACTTCAAAACGGAAGCCATACCGTGGGCTTGGGAGTTTGTCACTGACGTTCTTCAATTAGAAAAGGACCGCCTCTGGGTTACCGTTCATGTCAGCGACGACGACGCTGAAGAAATATGGACCCAGTCGGTTGGTCTACCTGCTGAGCGCATACAGCGCCTCGACAAAGACAATTGGTGGGCGGCGGGAGATACAGGACCTTGCGGGCCGTGCAGTGAAATCTTCTACGACCTTGGACCCGAATACGGCGACGACGGGGGACCGGCAGAAGGCGGAGAAGATCGATTTATCGAAGTATGGAACCTGGTCTTCATGCAGTTCTCCAATGACGGCTCAGGTGAACTAACCCCGCTTCCCCAAACAGGCATCGATACAGGGGCTGGTCTGGAACGACTGTTAGCAGTCCTACAGGGAGTGCCGTCAGCATGGGACATCGACCTATTTGCGCCTTTGCTGTCCGAAGCGGAACGAATCACCGGTCTTGAATATGGTCAGGATCCAGCGGCCGATATTTCCATGCGAATTTTCGCCGATCATGCCCGCGCGACAGCACTACTTATCAGTGACGGCGTTTTCCCCTCCAACGAAGAACGGGGCTATGTGCTTCGTCGAATCATTAGGCGCGCCGTTCGACACGCGTGGACCCTAGGAGTAGAGGATGTCGTGATGCCCCGCTTGGTTGAGGTTGTATGCGACGTGATGGGTGACCACTATTCCGAGCTGCAAGACAACCTTGAACTCGTCAAAGATGTAGTCGGGCGCGAAGAAGAACAGTTCCGCCGCACCTTGGCTACCGGCTCGCAGATCTTGGATGAAGCAGTCGCTGACCTTGAAAGCGGAGAACCGCTTCCCGGCAGTATCGCCTTTCAACTTCACGACACATTTGGTTTCCCTGTAGAAGTCACTCAGGAAATTCTCAGTGAACGAGACCTCACGCTAGACAAAGACGGTTTCGACACAGAGATGGATCAGCAACGAGAAAGGGCGAGATCCGCTCGAGCTGAAGGACCCACGGTTGCTAACGAGACCTACCGACAAATTTTGGATCAATTTGATGTAACAGAGTTCGTCAGAGATTCGGGTGCCGTAGACGACGCGCAGTTGCTAGCTGTTATCGAGCTAGATGACGAACAAGTCGAAGTATTTCTCGATAGAACGCCTTTTTATGCGGAAAGCGGTGGACAGATCGGTGACACGGGGACAATAAAAACTGAGAGTGGCGTCATTGAAATTCAAGACTGTACCTACGCTCTTCCCGGGCTGCATCGGCACGTAGGTCAAATAGTGGAAGGAACCATAAGCTCACCGTGTACAGCTACGGCCTCCATAGACGAAGAACGGCGCGCAGCGATACGGCGAAATCACACCGCAACACACATCCTTCATTGGGCTTTGAGGGAAGTGCTCGGGGAGCATGTGAAACAAGCAGGTTCGTTGGTTGCGTCCGACCGACTGCGGTTCGACTTCAACCACTTCGAAGCCGTAACGAACGATGAACTGGCGCGAATTGAAGACCTGGTGAACGCTGAACTCCTCACCAATGCGCCATGCCGACATTACGAAACCACTATGGAACATGCCCAAGAAGCGGGCGCTATTGCGTTCTTCGGTGACAAATACGGAGACATGGTCAGAGTCTTAGAAGCAGGGCAACATTCGCTCGAACTGTGCGGTGGGACTCACGTCGATGCGCTAGGCGACATCGGACACCTAAGGATCATCTCCGAGAGCAGCATCGGTTCGAATATCCGCCGCGTCGAGGCGATCACCGGCTTAGCAACGGTTGAACGACTTCAAAGCGACGAGCACTTAATCGCACAAATGAACGAGATCTTGAATACTTCAACCGAAGAGCTACTCGACGCGCTTCGCCGTCGCCTCGGAGAGATCAAAGATTTACGCAACCAAATCAAAACACTTCAACAGGTAACAGCGGGAGTCCGCGCCGGTGAATTAGCTGACATCGCAGAAGAAGGTATCGTCGTCGCCCGACTAGATGGCCTAGAGCGGGACGAACTTCGAGATCTCGCTGCAGCAATCCGAGACCGTCCGGAAATCCGCGCAGTCGTATTGGCTGGTGCCCCGGACGGAGGGGGAGTAGCGCTTGTAGCTGCTGTGCCGCCCGAAGGTGAATTCAGTGCTGTTGACCTGATTGACGAAGCCGCACAGGCAATTCAAGGTGGCTTCGGCCGTAAAGGAAATCCGCCGTTAATCGTGGCGGGAGGCAAAAACATAGACGGGATCGATCAGGCACTGGATAGTGCCCGGCGCGCTGCGGGCCTAGGGGGAGGCTGATTCCTCGGATGAGAGCCGTTGGAATCGATCTCGGAGAAAAAAGAATTGGCGTAGCTATCTCTGACAGTGATGGACGAGTCGCAACCCCTTACGAAACGGTTAACCGTTCAGGTAGCCGCGACCAAGACCACCGACTGATCGGAGGTATCGTCGAAGAGGTGGAGGCAGAGATTCTCGTCGTCGGGCTTCCGTTGTCCTTAGACGGCGCCGAAGGTAAGGCAGCCGTTAACGCCCGTAAGGAAGCGGAACTTCTCCAACAAGTATTGGCTATACCGGTCACGATGCACGATGAACGACTAACCACAGTTGAAGCAGAACGAATGCTGCAAGAACAAGGTCTAGACGCAGCTGAACGACGAAAAATAGTAGACAAAGTCGCTGCTGCCATCATCTTGCAAGCATGGATGGATAGCAGATGAACGACTCAGCTGGGACGTCCTTTAGAGGCTTCCGGCCACCGCCACCGCGTCAACGTCGACCAGCGCGATCACGCCCACCGCAGCGTGAAGGGGTGGACTACGAAACAGTTTTTGTTCGCAAGGGACGCGGTACGACACTCTCCGTACTGTTCTTGTTACTGCTTTTGCTCGTGGCGATATGGGCCACCATGCAAGCAATCCAATGGGGTAGAGAACAACTAGACCCTCCCGGAGAACAGGGAGCGGCCATTAACCTCACGCTGCCGCCAGGGATCACCACCAAGGGGATATCTGACTTACTTGAAGACTACGGAGTAGTACCCGATGCTCGCGCCTACGAGTGGTATGTCCGTCTCAAAGGAGCACCACTGTTTCAGGCTGGTGATTACACATTTCACACTAATTCTGCCGTGTGGGAGGTACTAGAAGTTCTCAAAGACGGACCGCGATACGTTGAACAAACGCTGAGAATCAGGGTCACCATCCCCGAAGGTCTCACTGTCCGGCAAATCATCAATGAAATCGACACAATTGAAGATATGCCCTTTAGCGGTGCCGAGTTTGAAGCCGAGATGCGTATGCAACACGTTGTCTCCAATTACGCCCCGTCTCCATCTGCTATGCCTAGCGGAGCTATTGAGCCCTACGAAGGGTTGCTATTTCCTGACACGTACTACCTCGGTCCAGATTCAACACCTGAAGAGCTGTTAACTCAGATGGTCACTCGATTTGACCAAATCCTCACCAAACTCGGATACGCGGCGTCGCCTCAAACGGTCGGGTTAACTCCCTACGAAACGGTCGTACTCGCCAGTCTCATCGAGCGAGAGGCTCGCATTGGTAGCGAACGTGCAAAAATATCTCGAGTAATTCACAACCGACTCGCAGCCGACTGGTATCTCGGAATCGACGCGTCAATTGTCTATATAACAGGTGACAACGAACTTACCCTGAGCGACTTGCAGATGGAGTCGCCCTTCAATAGCCGACTATCGAAAGGGCTCCCTCCCACACCGATAGCGGCTCCCGGCGAAGCGTCCCTTGAGGCGGCTATGGGTCCAGTTCCCGGCCAATGGATGTATTACGTCCTAGCGGATGCCGAAGGGCGGCATAACTTCTCAGTCAGCAGCGAAGAATTCGAACGCGACAAAGCGAAGTGTCAGGAGCGAGGCCTGTGCTGATACCCCCACGAGACACTCCGACACCAACAACGCAAATAGCAGCTGTCATCGGTGATCCAGTAAGCCACTCCTTAAGCCCGCGCCTTCACAACGCAGGTTTCGATGCCTTAGGGCTGGACTGGATCTACGTCGCGTGCCATGTGCCAGATGGTCAAGGCGAAGAGGCAGTTGCGGATATGCGGACAAAAGGCTTCCAAGGTTTGTCTGTCACCATGCCCCACAAAGCAGCCGCAGCTCGAGCAGTGGACGAGTTATCACCAACAGCTGCGAAGCTTGGTGTCGTTAATTGCGTCCGCCGAGAAGGCGACCGTCTCATAGGCGAAAATACAGACGGCATTGGTTTCTTGGACGGACTTCGAGCACAAACCAACATCGAACCAGATGGCCTTCGTGTTGTTATTGTCGGAGCTGGTGGCGCTGCGCGGTCCGTTGCTTTGACACTGGCCGAACATGGCGCACGTATCGGCGTCAGCAACAGAACTCGCACATCGTCTGAAGAACTAGTCCACCTCATCGGTGGAAGTTCATCGGTGGTGGAACAAGAAGCCATCAGTGATGCGGACCTCGTGATCAACGCAACTCCTCTAGGAATGAACGACAACGAACCAATGCCCATTGATGTGAATCTTTTGGGAACAGGCCAGTGCGTAGTAGACCTCATCTACAAGCCAGAAAAAACAAAGCTTTTGATCGAGGCCGAGACTCAAGGCCTCCAAGTGCTCAACGGGCTAGGGATGCTGTTATTCCAAGCGGGTGAACAGTTCCGTTTGTGGACCGGCTCAGAAGCACCAATTAGCGCCATGGCTGATGCCGTCGGAGTTACGTTGGATTATTAGTAATTCCTTCAAACTGCAACGAGTTGTGAGACCAACTCGAATTCTTCGGGCAGCGCATCGACAACATATTTCAAGCTGCTTAACTCCGCGGAGTCGGTACTCTTCGGTATGTGATTCGAATTGATGTCCCGCTTGACTCGCGTAGCTACCCAGTAGTCGTTGGGAAATCGATACTTTCGGAGTTCCAGTCGCTGGTTCCACCGGATGTATCGAGGATCGCGTTCGTTACCCAGGAAGGCATTGACGTTTCAATATCGACTGAGCTTCCCTCCTCCATCCACCATCTACCCGATGGAGAACAAGCAAAGCGCCTTTCGGTCATAGAAGATCTATGCGGCGAATTTGCCAGGGAAGGTCTTACACGTCGCGATCTTGTCGTCGGTATCGGTGGTGGAGTCGTTACCGACGTCGCCGGCTTCGCCGCATCGGTTTATCACCGAGGTATCCAAGTAATGCACGTGCCGACAACTCTGCTTGGACAAATCGATGCCGCGATCGGGGGAAAAACAGGGGTCAACCTAGAAGAAGGAAAAAATCTAGTAGGGGCTTTCTGGCAGCCGTGCGCTGTCATATGTGACACTCAATTGCTGGCGTCCCTCCCTGATCGCGAAATGCGTTCAGGGATGGGAGAGTTAGCCAAATACCACTTTTTGGGAGGCGAGCAGCTAGACGCGCTTCCACTCGAAGAGCGCGTAGCTGCATGTGTGCAAATAAAGGCTGATGTTGTCGCATCTGACGAACGAGAAGGCTCGACTCGTGCGC
>PBOM01000066.1 GCA_002724355.1 Actinomycetota bacterium
GAACTTCGAACCATCGCCGTCTACGGCGGCACGAACATCGAAAAGCAAATCGAAACTATAAGTAACGGCATAGATATCGTTATNGCCACTCCTGGACGCCTNATNGATCTCATNGAACGAGAAGCAGTCGANGTNGCNTTAGTNGANCGNGTNGTTGTCGACGANGCTGANCGCATGGCNGACATGGGGTTCCTTCCNCAAGTNGAATGGNTACTTAGNCANATTCAGGTTGANCACCAAACGATGCTNTTTTCCGCGACTCTGGATGGNGCAGTNGACACGGTCGTNAANCGGCATNTNAANGACCCGGTNTTTCACGANGTANCAGAACCAGAAGTCACGGTAAGTGANATGGGCCATATTTTTATGTCCGTTCACAAAATGAACAGGGTCCAAGTTGCGGCGAGAATCATTCACCAAGGCACCAAAACGATGCTTTTTACCCGCACCAAAAGNGGAGCGGATCAATTAGAACGAGAGCTTCGGGCCGAAGGCGTCAAGGCAGCAGCTATACACGGGGATTTGCGACAATCTCAGCGAGAAAAAGCCTTAAAGGATTTCAGTGGTGGTGGGCTTAAGGCCTTGGTAGCGACCGATGTAGCAGCAAGAGGGATTCATGTAGATGACGTAGATGTTGTTGTTCACTACAACCCTCCCGAGGATCANAAGACATACCTGCATCGCTCAGGTCGGACAGCACGAGCTGGTTCAACTGGAACAGCTGTAACCATGTTCCTGTGGGACGAAGAAATCCAGGTTCGACAACTTCAAAGGCGCTTGGGCCTAAAGCTTCCGCTTCATGAAGTGTTCTCAAACGATTCTCGATTAGATGATCTACCGGCATGGGTACTTCAACAAAGCTGACCTTTGGCGCACTACAACTTCCCTCGGCCGTCGCGCAGGCAGCTCAACAAGTCCTCGACCGTATAGAGAACGACAACGATAATGAAGATTTAATTCATGAACTTGCCAATCTCGGTCGTCTTAGAGAGGGAGCGCTCAAGGATCACCGAGCAACCGGTGCGGTCTTCACCCCCTACCCCATAGCCCAAGAATTAGCTGATCTCCTTGCCGTAGGCCCTGGAGAAGTTGTTTGCGACCCTTCGGTTGGCTCAGGGGTCTTCCTTCTAGCGGTCGCAGAACAGAAGTTCCAACGAGGCGAGTCGATACCTTCTATCGCAGAAACCCTCAGAGGAATAGATATAGACCCTGTGAGCGTCGAAGTTGCGCGACTGACGTTGAAACTTTGGGCCACTTGGAGAGGGGGACGATGGCCATCAACGGATCACCTAACGGTCGGAGATGGATTGCTTACCGTCCCCGCAGAATGGCTTGGAACCTGTGATGTCGTAATAGGAAACCCACCGTTTCTTGGCCAATTGAAGTCTGAGACCAGTCGCGACAGGAGACGAGCGCAAGCTCTTAAACAGAGATTCGGTTCTCGCTATACGGCATATGTTGACGAAAGCATGCTCTTCTTCCTTCTGGCAGTTGAATTGAGTAGTGAGAACGGAAGGGTCGCTCTGATAGCTCCATCCTCAACATTGGGCTCAGACTCCGGTCAACTAGCCAGAGAGTGGATCGATAGCCGACTAGCGCTCAGCGGAATTTGGGTCGGAGGCAGGTCCGTCTTCGACTCCGCAGCGGTCGATGTCATAGCTCCCATACTCCGAAACGACAAACACGACGAATGCACAATCATTAGGTACGAAACACAAGACGCCTTGGCAGTGCAGCGACCCCTCCCAGGCTGTTGGTCCTCGTTGTTGGCTCGCGCCAACGGGGNACCCCCGATCGCGATTACAAATACAAGACGCTTAGGTGACCGAGCGGTGGTAACAGCGGACTTCCGAGATGCGTATTACTGGCTCGCGGAGCGGGTCGTGGAAGCCACTCAAAACGATGATCGACCCAAACTCGTGACAGTTGGCTTAATCGACCCGTTCTGTTACCGGTATGGCGACCTGCCGACACGATTTGCTAAACAGCGGTTTCAGCGTCCAGTGCTCGAAATAGAAGATAACCCTCCGACCAGATTGGGCACCTGGCTAGAACAAAGACTGACCCCAAAGCTACTGGTAGCTACCCAGACGCGAATTGTTGAGTGTTACGCAGACGTACAAGGCGAGCTGTTGCCCTCGACACCTCTAGTGACAATCATCCCGGAACGAGAAAGCGAACTATGGCACCTGATGGCCGCTATCAGTTCACCTCCGGCTTCGGCCTGGCTGGCCAACGCTGCTGCAGGTACCGGCTTGAGTCAGGGCACGATGAGACTGAGAGCTTCNCTGATAGCTGATCTCCCACTACCAGAACCCTCAAAAGCTTGGGATTTNGGAGCAGAACTAGCTCAGGAAATACAAGAAAACGGAATCAATGATCAAGCGGCGCAACGCTTCGGAAAGGCTATGAATCAAGCGTATGGTCTGCCTTCTAGCGAGTTGCTCCACTGGTGGATTTCACTAATCCCAAAAAAACGGCCTTGACCTTCTAGGTAAGGCCTCAGGTAGCCTTTTAGTTCAGCCCTGGAGCGACAGTGTCCGAAGCATCTAACACCCCTGAATCTTCTGTCACCGATCCTCCTCCCGCGTCCGGAGCCTGGTTCGAAAACATGCCAGCGGCGGAAAGAGAGTTCTTTGAACTTTCTCCTGACCGACCCTACGTACTTGAAAGTGGAGGCGAACTTGTAGCCCCACAAATTGCCTATGAAACCTGGGGCAACCTCGACGCAGCATCGGGTAACGCTGTGTTGGTGTGCCATGCACTAACGGGAGATGCACACGCATACGGAGAAGCTGGCCCAGGACAACAAACTCCAGGTTGGTGGAATGACTTCATTGGTCCTGGCCGCCCGATAGACACTGACCGATTCTTCGTCGTGTGCGCCAACGTCCTCGGCGGATGCCAAGGTACGACAGGACCGGCGTCAATTAACCCAGTTACAGGCAGGCGTTGGGGAGGCGACTTCCCAGTCGTGACGATCCGAGACGTCGTTCGATCGCAGCGAGCACTCGCTCAACACCTAGGGATTCAGAGGTGGATGGCGGTCGTAGGGGGATCGATGGGAGGAATGCAGGCGCTTGAATGGGCGACTAGCTACCCAGACCGATGTGGTTCCTTAGTGATCATCGCATCAACTGCTGCAGCTTCAGCGCAACAAATAGCTTGGAGTCAGGTGGGCAGACAGGCAATCCTCGACGATCCTGCATATGAGGGAGGCCATTATTACGACGCTGCACCCGGAGAAGGCCCACATTTAGGTTTAGCTAACGCCCGGCGTATTGCAATGATCCATTATCGGAGCGACGAAGAGTTCGACCGACGGTTCGATAGACACAGCAATGATGCAATCGAACCGTTCCGCCTCGACCATCGATTCGATGTTGAGAGCTACTTGGATTACCAGGGAGCAAAGATTCAGTGGCGCTTTGACGCCAACACTTACCTAATTTTGAACAAAATGATGGACCTCCACGATGTTGGCCGCGGCCGCGGAGGAGTTGAACAGGCGTTGAAGCGAATCACCTGCCCCAGCCTTTTAATGAGCGTTCGCACAGATTTTCTCTACCCCCGGCATCAACAGATTCGGATAGTCGACGCACTTAAGGGGCGCGTACCAGTCGAACATATTGATATAGACAGCGACAACGGCCATGACGGATTTCTCACCGAACCGGAACAAACTGGTGGACCGATGGGTGATTTCATCGAAAAAATCTCCAAGGGTGCTATCGCTTAACGTCCTTTGACGCCGAGGTCAACCATTGGCTGAGGAGACAATGTCATCTATTTCGTTCAAGTCGTTTTCGCTTAATTGCCAACCCGCAGCGCGAGAATTAGCAAATACCTGACTTGCACTTGTAGCTCCAGCAATCACGCTCGGAATGTGGGGCCTAGACAGAAGCCAAGAAAACGCTAAGTCCAATAGAGACTGATCCCTATCGTGTAGCCACTCGCTCAATCGTTGCACAGCACGCAAATTGCGCTCGGTCAAGAAAAGGTCCAGGCGGTCTTGGGGCCACTCCGCTAATCGTGTTCCTGGAGTCGGCCCATCAGCATTGACCTTTCCAGTGAGCAGCCCTGACTCAAGAGGGAAAAATGGTAAGAAACCGACGCCATGGCTTTCACATACATCGAAGACTTCAGCTTCGGGTTCGCGATACAGCACCGAGTAACGATTCTGTACGGTTCGATAAGGAGCGAGAGATTCTCTTGTTGAAATGTCCGCAGCACTGTCAAGTCGGTCAGCGTCGTAATTTGAGCAACCAATTTCACGAACCTTTCCCGCTACCACAAGATCATTTAGTGCCTGAAGTGTCTCTAATTCATCCACTTGTTCATCAGGGGTGTGTATCTGGAACAAGTCAATCCAGTCAGTATCCAGTCTGCGCAAACTCCGATCAACGGAGCGCCTTACCCACTCAGCGCTTCCTCCTGTAAGACCGGGGTCTATATCTCTAAGCCCAAATTTCGTCGCGATAACTACCCGATCACGGTGACCTTTCATCGCTCGACCCAGCATCTCCTCCGATGCTCCAGAGCCATAAACGTCAGCCGTGTCGAAAAAGTTGATACCGCTGTCTAAACAGGCTCTAAAGACTTCATCGGTTGCCTCTTGGTCAATGCGGGTTCCAAAGTTGTTGCATCCAAGGCCGACCTCTGAAACTTCAAGTTCGCCTATCCGTCTGAGTTCCATCCTCGGATCATAGGAGTGTCTGGCGCTACCGTCTTCATGTGCCCGAACTGATTGAAGTCGACCTCTATAGGAAAGCTGCTGAGAGCGCATTGGGGCGGACTATTGCGTCGGTGGTAATTCCCAATGAGACCTACCTGGTCGGCGACAGCGGTTTACCTAAATTTCGGGCGGCGATTTGCGGCCGACAACTGCTCGGGATTAGAAGAATTGGGAAACTGCTCCTACTAGATGCCGGCGCCGTTTCAATAGGTATGCGTTTTGGGATGACAGGGCGGTTAATTGTTGACGGTGAGCCAGCAATTGACCAGCTGCTGTATACAACCAATGAAGTGCAGGAAAGGCATGTCCGTTGCGTCATCACCTTTGAAGAAGAAGGGGCACTATCAATGATTGACCCCCGCCGTTTCGGCAATGTGGAATTAGCACCTGATGAGGGTCAACTTGGCCCAGACGCAGCAGAAATAACTTCCGAAGAACTGACGATCTTTCAAAGATCATCCGCGTCGATCAAGGCGCTGCTTCTTGACCAGAAACGGATAGCGGGCCTCGGCAACTTACTTTGCGACGAGATCATTTGGAGAAGCGGTATCAACCCCACCAGAGGTGGTCGTACCTTGCAGACAAGCGATTTAGAACTACTTGCCTCAACTATTCGTGGAACTATTGCCGAACTGAGCGATAGGGGAGGATCCCATATGGGAGACCTTCAATCCCAACGCCGACAGGGCGGAAGTTGCCCGATAGATGGATATGAATTAGAGCGAGACATAGTTGCTGGTCGAACTACCTGGTGGTGTCCTGAGCACCAATTGTGAATTGTGCTAGCTACTCTGAGACTGTGTTCGCCGTCGGTATATTCGCTCAGCAGTCACAGGAAGCTGTAGGCACTGGGTCACAGAAGTGGTGGTTTCTCGTAGCTGGCTTGTTTTTGTTTTCTCTTGCACTGTCGGCGGCGTTTATCAAGGTGTGGCGAAGGACGCTCCCTCCGGCAAAAGCCCCGTATGTCCCACCCGACTTTACGTTCTCGGTAGTAGAAGAAAACGAGACAAACACGAATGAAGAAACGCAGGGGGAGCAGCCCGGACTAGGTTCGGGTGATGGCCGATGGATTCAACCCCCAAGAAATGATTGATCGTTTTCGAGAACGAGCCGAAGCTGTAAAGAAACGGAACCTCCCGGCCGTAGGCGGAGAGGAAAGACGACTGTTTATAGAACAGGCGGAACGAGACTTCATGGACTTTTCCATAATCTCTGATGCTTCGGCGACTTTGGAGAACGGAATTCTGACGTTGTCTATTGATCTGCGTCCCCCTGACAGCCAAAGCGGTGAACAAGGTTGATCTGTTGAGTCCGCCGTCAGGCTTGGTACAGTGACGCATTGCTGCGGATGTAGCTCAGTTGGCTAGAGCGCAACCTTGCCAAGGTTGAGGTCGCCG
>PBOM01000067.1 GCA_002724355.1 Actinomycetota bacterium
AATGCCATAGATTTTGAATTTTTTATTCCTGGAGCTGATATTGTAGGTTTTGAATATGAAGCTAAAACTGAGTCTGATATTGCTCTTGTAAATACAGCTTTAGAAAAATTTGGAAATTTTGATAATATTTTTAGTCTTCCCGAGTCCTCAAATTGTAATTTAGTAAATTCTGAAATTGGGGTCAATCAAGATGATGATCACGATGACCATGATGACCATGATGACCATGATGACCATGACGACCATGATGACCATGATGACCACCACGGCCACGACCACAGTGGTGTTGACCCTCACTTCTTCACAGACCCGCTACAGATGGTCAAAGTGGTTGAGGCACTTGTGGACTCTATGGTCGCCAACCTGTCCGGTATAGATGCAGACCAATTACGAGCTAGTGGCGATAGCTACGTACAGCAGCTCCAGGATCTCCACAGCGAAATTCAAGAGATGTTCGAAGCAGTTCCGGTGAGTAAACGAGTGCTAGTCACCAACCACGAAGTCTTCAATTATTTCGCGGAACAATACGGTTTCGAGGTAGTGGGAACGGTGATTCCGAGTTTGAGCACCACAGATAGCACCAGTGCGAGACAATTGACGGAGCTTATTGAGGTTATTGAGAGTCATCACGTGCCGGCGATCTTTGCTGATGCTGCAGCAAGCGATAGGCTCGCTGCGATGATCGCCGAAGAAATTGGCGATATCGCTGTTGTAGATCTTTATAGTGAATCACTTGGCGAAGCGGGGTCTGGTGCCTCAACATACTTGGACATGCTCAGAACCAACTACGAGCGAATTGCAACGTCCTTGGCAGCCGATGATCACGACCATGACCATGACCATTAACAATATGAATCGTTGATGTCGTTCATTCTCGACGCGTTTGAACCTGCGTTCATGCAGAGAGCGCTGATAGGGAGTCTGCTTGCCATAATTGCTGCGTCGCTCGTGGGGACATGGGTTGTCCTTCGGGGCCTAGCGTTCCTCGGAGACGCTCTTGCCCATGGCGTCATCCCAGGAATCGCCCTGGCTGTCCTCTTTGGCTTTAGCCCGGTATTGGGAGCCTTTGTTGCAGCAATCGTTATGACCGGGCTGATTACCTTTGTGTCCAACCGAACAGTGATGAGAGACGACACCTCAATTGGATTGCTGTTCGTAGGGATGTTGTCTCTCGGGGTAGTGATTGTCTCAACGGCAGACTCTTTCTCGACGGATGTGACGACGATTCTGTTCGGCGACGCGTTAGGCGTTTCAAAGTCCGACATCAGAAACCAGTTGGTCGCTACAGCTTTTGTGATTATTTGCACGGTGCTGTTGTATCGGCCTTTTCTTGCGTTGACCTTTAATGAAACAAAAGCGGCGACTCTTGGGATGCGGCCCAAATGGAGTCAGGCAGCATTGTTGGGATTGCTTTCGGTAAGCATCGTCAGCAGTTTCCAAACAATCGGAACTTTGCTTGTATTCGGGTTGATTGTCGCTCCATCTGCCACTGCGTCGCTCCTAGTAAAGCGTGTAGTTCCAATCATGCTCGTATCGATGGGCCTTGGGGCGTTGGCGGTGATCATAGGTTTGCTCTTGAGCTTTCACTATGGGACGGCGGGCGGCGCGACCATTGCAGGGCTCTGTGTTCTGGAGTTCTTCTTGGTGTTGGCAGCCCGGTTACTAACAGGGCAGTTTCGGGCCTCCAGCCGGAACAGGGACAATGACGCGTTGGTGTGAAACCTGAAAGTCAGTCGTATCGCCTCCCATAGCTGTTCAGTAACCGCATAAGATCAGGGAACGGGATACCTGGGGGACAATATGGCACTCACCGAACTCTCGGCGGATCAACATGCTGAGACAATGGCGAACTATGTCAGTGAGCGGGGTCGAGCAGCGGCTGATTTTGGGAGTCGAGGACCGGTCCGCTACGACGCCGCCGGCCAATTACATCCCGACATCCTCGACGACTTTGAAACCAATGGCTTCTACATTTTTGAAGGCGTCGTTGATGTCGACGAAATTGAAGAACTACGCGACGCAGTAGAAGACACCATCGAACGAGCGCCTTCACCCCCGCACTCTGACACCGACGCTCAAGGCCGCCCAGCACTCGGACTCGACTATCCCATTAGCCCCTACATTTTCATCAAACCGCTCTCAGACCCTTGGGGTGGAACCAAGCTGCTGAGTGGACGCCACCCAGTCAAGATGACTGAACCCAGCCCTGACGACGACGCACCAGACCACGTTGTTCATTTGCTGCTGCAAATGTGCACCTCTATGCCCGCAGCCCTTCGGCTATACGGCCACCCAGACCTTTTGGCTATCGCTGAAGCGATCAACGGCCCAAACTTCGTTCCATACAACGACTCAATATTTGTGAAAAAGCCAGGAATGGGCGGATCGGTGGCATGGCACCAAGATGGCGCAACCCATTGGGACAGCCCCGACTGGTACCCGGGCATCCACGGCTTCAACTTTCAAGTACAGCTCTATCCGACAACCCCAGCGAACGCGTTGTGGATCGTTCCAGGCAGCCATAGAAAAGGTCGTATCGACATAAAGAGCCGCGTCGCGGACAACGAAGATGGAGAGCTGCTACCCGACGCGATTCCCCTTGTGGCTGACGCCGGAGATGTGACCATTGTCAATCGACACATGCTGCACGGCTCTTTCGCCAACACCTCGCCGGACCCACGCGTGTCCATCACGTTCGGTTTCTATCCGCACTCATCCGTGCTGGGAGTGTCTGGGGGGCTCAACATAACTCTCGATAAAAATAAGAGCGGCGAGAAAATCTATGACGAAGAACACATCAAGCGTCGCTCAGCAGTAGTTCAGGTCGCTATAGACGCTCGACACCAGGTACGTCCAGATGAACGCCGCTATAGCTACGCGCCGTTTGTGGACTGCGAAGATGACTACCGCTATGGCCCCGAAACCATTGAGAGCGTGTTGAGCGACTACACCCTCTACGACATTGCGTTATAGGCGCAATATCGATGAAGGGCATCGACCTCAACGACCCAGCGAGCGTAGAGAATCCTCACGCCTATTGGTCTCATTTCCGTGAACTGGGGCCGGTCCAATGGAGTGACGCTCATCGAGCTTGGGTCATTCTTGATCATGTAGAACTCAGCGAAGCATTTCGCGACGGACGTCTGCTGTCGGCAGACAGAGTCACACCCCTTGAACGGGTCGCCCAGCACCGACCCGCAAGTTTCGCCAAGGTTGTCGAACTACTAGGGGGGTGGATGGTGTTTCGCGACCCACCACTACACACCCACCTCCGAGATCCCCTCCGCAACGTTTTTACACCACGTCGAGTAGCCAACCTTCAAGACATCGTCAGTCGAGTCGTCGTAGAAATCGTTGAGGGACTACCCGAACAGATTGATGTCCGAAAAGACTTTGCTGGACCGCTTCCAGCTTGGGTGATCGCAGAGCTCTTAGGTGTACGAGCTGACGAACGAGATCTCTTTCAAGACTGGTCCGATGACTTAGCCACCATTGTTTTTGCTACTGACCCACACACCACCGCACCAGAACAAGCAACCGCAGCAGCTGGAGAATTCAGCGATTTCTTTCAACAGTTAATCGATCGCGAACGCTCCGAACCCTCAAACACATTGATGACGTTGCTAGTCGACGGAGCAGTTGATCAACTCTCCGACCTTGAACTAGTCGGCGCATGCACACTCATCTTGTTCGCTGGTCATGAGACAACGACATCTCTGCTTATGAACACCATCGGGTTGTTGGCAACTCGAACCGAACTTGTCGAAGAATTGCGGTCAAGTAACACCGACACCGCTATCGAAGAGTTCCTCCGCGTTCTTGGACCGACGCGAAGCATGTATAGAAAGGTCGCGATCGAACACGAAAGAGGAGGGCAAACCTTCGCAGTGGAAGACAACGTTTTGCTTTGTGTTGCTGCCGCTAACCATGACCCTCAGATTTTCTCTAACCCCGGATCTCTGATGCTTGACCGTGACCCCAACCCCCATCTGACTTTCGGTTGGGGTCTACATCATTGCCTAGGAGCGCATTTAGCNCGCTTGGAGGCCCGCCTAGCTCTCGANGCTTTACTTACGAAATATCAAACACTTGAATCTGTTGGACCTGTTCCACCAATAGAGGGCACTGTTATTTCATCGATACAACAGCCCTTGCATCTACGACTTACCTGAGGCAACGTGGCACATGACCCAGGGCCCAATGATCAACACATATGACTGCAACGTAGAGGCAGAGCAACTGATCGCAGAACTTGACGCCAACGGTTGCGTAATCGTGNAAGGGCACATCAACGACANGCGCCTGCAACAACTCCACACAGAACTTCAGCCTTATCTAGACAATGCACCGTTAGGCAAAACTGATTTCGCGGGGCGAACCTCAAGACGACGCAATGGGCTCCTAACGAAATCTGAAGTTTGTCGCGAATTAGCGATCGACCCCCTGATACTGGCGGTCTGCGATGGTGTCCTTGGCCCCAACTGCGTCAATTACCGGTTACANGTGACAATGCTCGTCGAATTGATGCCGGGCGAAGTGCGCCAAGAGATCCACCGCGATGGAGAGATTTATCCTGTGCGTCACCCGGCGCCCCCGATGACTTTGGCAGCATTTTGGGCCTATACAGATTTCACTGAGGAGAACGGAGCAACTCTCGTTGCCCCGGGATCTCATCGCTGGCCACANGAACGTCAACCNGAAGATCACGAACTCGTGCAGGCTGTGATGCCTAAAGGATCGATGCTGTTATACACGAGCAGTGTTTGGCATGGGAACGAAGCAAATCAGTCCAATGCAGTGCGCACCGGAATGGGACTCCACTACAGCCTTGGGTGGCTTCGCCAAGAAGAAAATCAAGTTCTCTCTTCACCCCCAGACGTTGCCCGACACTTCCCAGAGCGTCTNCAACGCCTCATCGGCTATGACTTCGGAGGGCCCTACCTTGGCTTTGTCGAGCAAGGCAATCCGATCGGACTGTTACGCGACGACGACGGCGACTTCGCTCGCACCGAACCAGAACTGAACGCGCAACGAGAGAAAATTGCACTTCTNCGACTNGGNGAACTGGAACCCTAGGACTCTAAAGAGTCTTGCCGCAGACTGAATCAGTCGCCCGTAACGTCAGCGTCCATACGGCCGGTAGTGGGATAGCCACGCTGTTCTATCGCTCGATGTCGGGCGGTGACCGATTCGATGATGTTGGGATCGGTGTAAATGTAGAACTCATTGTTGATAACAGCATCATGGACAATGTCTGCTACTTCATGTGGGGGTCGCCCCGACTCAATGACATCTCGCATGGCNGAACCGATCGAGTCCGATCTATCCGTTGGATCTGGATTGGGAACAACTCGGAGCCGTTCAGGCCGATGCGTCTCGTCGTCCATAATGTTCGTCGCTACTGGGCCCGGGCAGAGCACTGAAACGTTGATACCAGGAAATCGTTCCGCGAAGTCATGAAACTGNCACTCTGAGATTGCCACTACAGCATGTTTAGCGGCGTAGTAAGCGGGACTGATCACNGATCCAGAAGTGAGCCCTGACTGTGACGCGGTATTGACGACGTGACCATCCCCATATGACAANAGATGTGGAACGAAGGTGCGGATCCCATGCACCACACCCCAGAGGTCGACGTCGAGGATCCATTGCCAATCCTCAAGGGTTAGCTCGTGCGGGGCCCGACCCGGCGGTCCTGCGACACCCGCGTTGTTGCAAACAAGATGAGCTCTGCCGAAATGCTCAATAGTGAATGTCAGAAGCTCTTCGACTTCTAAAGCGTTGGTCACATCAACCCGTAACCCCACCGCTNGGCCNACTTGGTTGACNTCAGACACTGCGTCAGCCAACGCGACCTCGTCAACGTCAGACAGAACAACATTCATTCCCGCTTTCGCCCAACGATTGGCCATAGCTCGACCAATCCCACTTGCAGCGCCGGTCACGACTGCGGTCTTTCCAAATAAATCTTTCACTGCAACCCCACATTCAAGCTAATGGATGTGCCATNGAAGCGACGAACACCACTGGTAGCGGTCAAGAACTCCGCTACACAAATCACTCGGATCCTCAAATCGTTAGATATGCAGCCCGTTCTTGTGGCGGACACTTAGCTCAAGTGGGTTAGCTTGTTCNAATGAGTAAACCTGTCGTCCTAGTTCATGGAGCGTGGCACGGATCGTGGTGTTGGGAGCGAGTCACCCCTTACCTCGACGNCGCCAACATTGAGTGGGCAGCACCAGATTTGCCAAGTGCCGCAGATGCTGCGAGTGGAGCTAATCAANCCGAGGACGACCAAGTTGTAAGAGCAGCGCTTGACCTTCTACCTGGAGACGAGGAGGCAATCTTGCTCGGCCACTCGCGAGGAGGCATGGTCATCACTGAAGCTGGAACCCATCCGAGAGTTGGCCACCTGGTTTACTTGGCAGCGTTTCTTGGGCTNGCGCAAGAGGACACCACTCCTTATCGTTCTGCTGNGCTAAATNACTCCTTACACATTCACGANGATGGAACCACCACGGTTANGAAAGACTTAGGTCATGCTGTGTTCTACAACGAACACAGTGCCGAAGANTTCTNGTGGGCAGCCCAACAGTTACGTGCCCAAAGCCACAAACCATTTGAAGGTGAATCACAATTGGCCTGGCAAACAAAACCTTCGACGTACGTGGTTTGCACTCGCGACAACGCGCTACCTCCCGCCGGGCAACGAACCATGGCGGCACGGGCGACAACCACTATCGAATGGGAAACTGACCATTCACCTTTCGTGTATCGCCCGGAGCTAGTGGCCACACTGCTCATCGGTCTCAGCGTCAGCAACTGACCCCCACCGTGTCACTGATCTGAACAGAAAAACTTAATAGAGTTCGTTTCCTTCGTGCCAGGANCCGAAACGGGCTTCCATCTGAGCNACAGTTTCATCGGATGTGGTCTGATCACCAAGACACTCGGCNTAACTGGCAAGGTCATCAATTCGAGGCCATTCGCTNGGGGACCACAACTTTGATCGAATCACGGACTTCCCACAGTGGAACATGACTTCCTTAGCTTCAACTACGAGCGCCAAGATTGGTNGCCGGTCAGCGACGGCCATCGACGCTAAAAGATCAGGGTCGTTAACGATTTGGGCGATGCCGCNAACCCTGAGCACTTCGCCCCTGCCGGGAACCATGAACATAAGCCCTACATGTGGCTGCTCCATCACATTGTGCAAGGTGTCAAGCCGGCGATTGCCCGGCCGATCTGGAATAGCCAATGTCTTATCATCGAGAATCTGAACAAAACCTGCTGGATCGCCTTTAGGAGANAAATCCATATTGCCTGAAGAATCGGTNCTGCAAACCACGACGAACGGGCTTCGCTGGATCCACCGACAGCAGTGCTCATCAAGACTTGATAACACCTTCGTTTGNTGNGCTGAACGGGGCGGAGGCACCAGCTCGCGTAGCTCTTCAGCAGTGGTCACAACGTNTCGTGAATCGAACATGTGCCAATTGTCGCCCAAAAAGCATTCAGACGCNCACCGTTAGCTACGGCAAAGAGAAAGTTCTCAGGCTTTCACATNCNTCGCAGCGAAACCCTCGATTCGGGCTCCCTGAGCGAACAGGTGAGGCTTCATGTCCCGCCACAAACGCCTGAGGTGATAATGAGGCACGACGGGAAATAGATGATGCAGTAGATGATGATCATGTCCTCGGATCAAAAAGGTGGAACCCGGGAATGTAAAAACTCGAGTGTCCCGATAACGACCGATCTCTGAGTGGGGATGATGGGGTAGCCACCCGAATACCAACGACAGCCACAGTCGACCAACCCACACTGGGATGTACCAGAGAAGCCACACCAACTGGCCGAAGCCCAGTACCGATCCTGCAGCCAGCAGCAACAAGTGACTTAAAGCAACTTTGCCGCCGGCAGCCACTGCTTCAGGGCCACGGAGTTGAGCCATTGCTGCTAGTCGCGAACCCACTGAAGGCGGCAAGATACGACGCAGCGGTGGAATCAAACCGAATAGGGGTCCCAGGGGATACAAGATGAATCCAAGAACGGCGCGCTGCACCAGATCAACTGGGGT
>PBOM01000068.1 GCA_002724355.1 Actinomycetota bacterium
ACCACACCGGAGCACACAGAGGACCTTTGTCGTCTCGTTCAATCGCCAACACTCCTACCCGCACCTCACTGAGGAAATCGTCGCGTTCGGATGTCGTCATTTCTGCCATCAGGCGTCCTCTTTCTCTAGTTGCATAGCGAAGGGTAGCGCCGCGATCGCAAAGACAACGGTCCAGCCCAGAGCCAAACGAATGTCACCGACAGCTTCGGCGAGCGCCCCCACGGCGGGGCGAGCAGCAGCGCCTAGTAGCCCACTAACGCCGAAAACTACGCCGACGGTAAATCCAGTCCGCGAGTCACCACCGATCTTGCTTGCGATTGCTAGAGATACCGGAAATAAGCCGAAGCCAAAGGTTGCTATAGCTCCTACGGCCACCAGGGACACAATCCCTGAGGTTTGGGAGAAAAGCAGAACCGAAAGGATCGTTCCCAGGTTTGAGCACACGAAAAGGTTTCTGCCGCCGAAACGATCGTAGATTCGACCGCCTACGGGCTGAGCCACAACGCCGATAAAGAGCATCGTCGTCAAAGTCGCGCCCGCCGTTACCTCGGCCCAGCCCTCATCAACCAACATTTTCACTACGAAAGTTACGAAGCTGTAGAGAACCGTGTTCAACAACCCGAACGCCAGTGCCGCTACAACGATGGGTCGCCCTAATGCTCCTTTGAGGGCCGCTTCAGGGTTGGGGCTGCTTTCAGGAAGATACGCCCAAAGTCCTGTCCCGGCGCCGATGATTGGCACGGCGACAATCACCATCGCCCAACGCCAATCAAGTGCTGCAATCGCGACCGTCGCAATGGCGGGAGCGAGGAAGTGACCAACCGAGCCACCCCATCCGTGAATGCCAAGCATCCGACCCCGATCGTTCGGGTAGGCGCTGACAACAAAGGCTGTCGCTTGAGGGTGATATGCCGCTGCTCCTAAACCACACAGGAGACTTACAACGGTAATGAACCAAAAAGATGGCGCAACTGCCATCAGTAAGAAACCACTTCCACCGATGAAGAATCCGAAACTCAGAATTAGTTTTCGTTTTCCCTGTTTGTCTGCGACATGGCCGATTAGTGGTTGTAGTACACCGGTGAAGAGAGTAAAGGCGAAGGACAAGAGACCCAGTTCGGTGTAATCCAAGTCCCACTCCCTTGCTAGAGCCGGCAAGAACGCTGGAAGGACCGTCGCGTAAAAGTCGTTGATGACATGAACAGCAACGAAGGTCCCCAAAATGGCTCGAGGGGGTGTAAGCATTAGTGGGTCTCAGGAACAGCTGAAATAAGCATTCCTGCGGCTTCTAAATCTGCGATATCAGTATCCGACAGGCCCAACGCGGTCAGGACCTCCCGGTTATGTTCACCTTGAAAGGGTGGCAGGCCAGCGTCGGGTAAATCACAGCCCCCGAATATCCAAGGAGGAGCGGGGACTCGCGCCGTTCCTCCCGACCGGTCATCAACTTCACGGATGGCGCCCCGTTCTGAGGCCCACTCCGATTCTGCTATCTCCGAAACGGTTCGAATCGTTCCCACAGCAAGGCCCGCTTCACTCACCTGCGCTTCGAGTTCCTCAATAGTCCTAAAGGTGAGAACCCATGCTCGGATTTCTTGAAGTAATTCGTTCCAGTTGTCGCGCCGAAACTGGGCCGTGATGAAACGAGGGTCAAGCAGGAGATCGTTACGTCGCATCATGGCGCAGTACCTCTGAAAAACGAAAGTAGAGACAGGGCTGGCCGCGATAGTGATTTTTTGACCGTCGGGTAACTCAATTACTGGTGATTCCGGCGCGCTTAACGCCAGGGGCTCGCCTTCGACATCAATGTCAGAAAGTTCATAGCTCACCCGGTCATTAACACTGAGCATCGACGCGACCATAGCCACATCAACATGTTGTCCTTCGCCTGTTTGATTTCTGTGGTTTAAGGCCGCAAGCGTTGCGATTACTCCCTGAAGACCGGTGTAGACGTCAGCGTGGTTGTATGCGTCGTTCTCAGTCCGAGTTAAAGCATCGCCATAATGGCGACCAATGATCTCAGTGAAACCCGCCTCGGCTTGAACAGTTGGTGCAAATGCAGGTCGATTGCGCCAGGGTCCCGATTGTCCATATCCGCTTATCGAAACCATGATGAGGTCTGGCTTGATAGCCCTTAAATCGTTGAAACCCAGTCCGAAGAGGTCCAAGGTCCCGGGCCGAAAGTTCTCGACCACTATGTCCGCTTCCGCTACAAGCTTTTTAACGATGTCTTGTGCTTCGGGAAAATTCAGATCGATGGAAAGAGCTTGTTTTCCAGCGTTCTGCTGAGCGAAATACAACGACATTCGCCCCACGTGTGGCTGGCCACTTCGTCCTGTATCAGGTGTCGGAGGCTCGATTTTTATTACTTCGGCCCCTAAGTCTCTTAACGCTTTTGTGCAGTGGGGTCCGGCAAGCACTCGAGTGAAATCAATCACACGGACGCCGTTGAGTGGCGAAGTCATGAGCCCTGAAAGATAGCTGTACCCGGGCCCGACTCAGCGAATGACTCCAGGCCGCTTTTCAGATCTTCGGATGCCCAAACAGCATTGGCAGNAGCTTCTTGTGNTTCGTCCGCTGCTCGAACGCCNTGATTTGAAGCAATGCCGGCGAGTTCTTTGATTGCCCCATAGGCGACTGTGGGACCAGCGGCGAGTTGCTGAGCCCANGACCGAGATGCGTCTTCAAGGGCCTCATCGGCAACCACGACATTGATGACTCCCCAGCGTTCAAGTAACTCAGGTTCATGCCGACGACCAAACATCGCGATCTCCTTCCCGCGAGCCAAACCAGCGCGTTCGACTACTCGCTGCACTCCACCTAACAGTGGCATCAATCCGATAGAAGTTTCGACCAGGCCAAGCCTCGATGAAGCCCCCGCCATTATGAAATCGCAAGCGAGAGCTATTTCGAAACCGCCCCCCAGAGCTAAACCATGTACTGCGGCNATAGTGGGTATAGGAATCGCAGCGAANCGGTCGAGTACATCAACGGCCGAAGCGCCGTCTCGGCCGTCGGCACCGAAGCCATCAACGTCAGCGCCCGCTGAAAAGTGCTTCATTTCGCTCCGCAGCAGAATCGCCCTTGCCCCATTAGCGGCTGCGTCTTCAAAGGCAGTTAAAAGATCTTCGATGAAACTTCCGTTCAGGAGATTGTGTGGCGGTTTCGACATAGTCACTACGGCGACGGCGCCATCAAGGTCTACGCGAATATGTTCTGTTAATTGATCTTTTGACACGGTTTCCCTTCGGTTCAACGTAGCGAGTCTTTCAGAAGCGATTTAAGTTTGCTGACCCATACCGTCATGCGTCGCCGCGGTTTAGTGAGGGGCGATGTGTCGATCATTTCGTCTAGTCGTCAAAGCCCACAAAACTGGCGACCTCATTCACACTTCGCCGCGTCGATTTCACATCGTTCGCGACGAAACTGTCATCGGGATACCCCATAGCTACGCACGTCATAATGACTTGATCCTCAGGTATGTTCGCATGCTCTCGCACCACGTCCGATTGCATGATGCCCTGACCGTTGATCACACACCCGAGCCCCTTTGTCCATGCAGCGAGTACCAATCCGTATGTAACAGCACCACAGTCAAAATGGCCGACNGTGTCGTGNTCAAGGGTCTTGTCGCATGTCACCACTATCGAGACAGGAGCATCGAATTGCCGAAACCCTCTCATCGCCCAATCTGTACGTCGTTCTTTGTCCTCCCATGCGATACCCATTGACTCAAATAGCTGAACAGCGATTTCGATTTGACGGTCCCGGTGTACACCTTCGTAACCATGATTTAAAGAGATCTCTCTTTGCGGTGCTGCGCCGTTGACCATGCGTTCGGTGTTGCCTTCTCGAATGAGGTCAAGAGGTTCTCCGGTTAAGACATGAAAGTGCCAAGGTTGGGTGTTCATCGAGGACGGAGCGCCTCCGGCNATCTCGATGATTTCTTCAATAACGTCTCGAGGTACTGGATCCTTGCNGTAGCCCCGAACACTTCGGCGTTCTTGAACCATGTCTCGAAAAGAATCGGTGTCCATCCCAAAATCTCGTTTCTTGTTGCTTGGGTTCACTAAACCAGATTGGTCTGCATCGAACCAACTTTCTGCAACCTAACAGTGTCTAAGATTGCGTTATGGGTGTTCGAGCTATGGGCGTCACAATCGACTGCGCTGACCCCGAAGGTTTGGCAGATTTTTGGTACGAAGCCATAGGTTTCACCCACCGAGAAGGAGATGGAGGTCCATACATAACTATCTCCGGTTCGAACCTCGATCGAGCGATCAATCATTTGACATTCCAAAAGGTTCCTGAAGGGAAATCATCAAAGAACCGAGTGCATCTAGATATTTTCGTGGATGACATAGACCTCGAAGTTCAACGTCTTTCCCGATTAGGTGCGACAGTTCTGACACCTGCGGGTGACCCGAGCCACCTGGGATTCGTCGCGGTGGTACTTGCTGACCCTGAGGGCGGAGAGTTCTGCGTTGTTGGTCGACCCGAATATCAGCCAGCTAACAACGATTCGACGCATTCTTGAACGACTAGTGCTTCTCGGAAGGTGGCGATCGTGTGATCTTCGCCGCGCATCATCCGATCCAATTGAGACAACTGGGCCGTATAGGCGTCGATTCCGAGTTGTTCTCGGGTCAAGTTCAGCGAATCAATCCAGCCTTCGTTTTGGTCGAATACTTGTAGTCGATACCAGTCCCAAATCCGTNCGGCGCCGTTGCTGCCTCTCAACGTGAGATCCACAACGTCAGAGCCAGCGCCGAGGCTTGTCCCCGCTAACGAAACAGGAACCGACGGAGATGAAAGATGCGCCAAGGCGGTCGTCTCACATAGAGAGCCCTCCGAGCCGTCTTCATAGTGCACATAGNTGTGTTCNAGTTNGAGGTCGCCCAATATTCGATTAGCTAGAAAAATAAAGTGTGAGACGACTTCGCGAACCCAGCCACCTTGGTCTCGGAACCGCAACCATTGAGCGTTGTCGTGCCAAGAGCGCGGCCATTGAGAAAAGTGGAATCGAAGATCAGCGCGAACTAAATCCCCCAACTCTGCGTCGGTGACCATTTGCTGCAGCCTGGCGGCAGACGGCGCTGCGCTGAACACAAAGTTGACCCCTGCGGGCAGGTTGCTTTGCTCCACTTCGGCAACGAGTTTTTGGCTGGAATGGACGTCGATTCCCAGCGGCTTCTCACAAAAGATTGCCGTTTCGTTGTTCAAACAATCNTNAACGTATTGGGAGTGATGGAGGGGTGGTACCGCTATATACACCAGCTCTGATTGTTGAATTACAGCGTTTGCGNCTTCAGCGATATTGACGAGTTTTTTGTGAGATGAACAAGCATTGGGGTCCACGTCCCATGCGGCAACCAACTCAAACGCGTCATGTGAGTTGAACTGTTCCACAAATCGTGATCCGACTGTTCCAAGCCCAATTATTCCTACTCGGTGCACCATTATCAGAGTCTGTCATTTAGGTGAGTTTCGTGTCGTTCACATACGGTTTATGGCGGCGAGTCAACCTCGAATTGNCCGGCAGTGTAAATTTGTTCCGTCGTCACTTAGGGGGTACTCCATGCATACCGGCTACACCGTCGTTTTCCAGAATCCGTTCAACGGTCTACCTGACCACGAGGTATATCAAGAAGAACTTCGTCTTTGTGACCTGGCAGTAGACCTCGGCTTCAAGTCGTTGTGGACGGTCGAGCACCATTTCGATGACTACACCATGTGCCCCGAGCCTGTTCAATTTTTGTCGTATATGGCTGGTAAGCACCCCGATGTTCTTCTGGGTACTGGAGTAATTGTGTTGCCATGGCACGACCCTCTTCGAATTACCGAAGACATAGCACTCCTCGACACCATGTCTGAAGGCCGAATGATTCTCGGGATTGGCAGAGGATTAGCACGCATCGAGTACGAGGGGTTCAGAGTTGACATGAACTCTTCTCGAGAACGACTTGTGGCATACGCGGGGCTGGTGATGGAGGCCCTGGATTCCGGCAAAATGGAATACGACAACGAATTCGGCTCTCAGCCTTTNCGGGAAATTCGACCCCGACCGCAGCACTCNTTTAGAGGCCGATCCTACGCTGCGGCAGTTTCTCCTGAATCAATGCCTCTGATGGCAGAACTCGGTTATGGAGTACTGGTGATTCCTCAAAAGCCTTGGACAGTAGTGCAAGAAGATCTCGCTGAGTACAACCGNGTCTATGAAGAGGTGAACGGAGAGCCTGGCCCACCACCATTTTCTGGCGGCTCAGTGTTTGTTGATGAAAGCGCCGATCGAGCAGAGGAGATGGCCCGCAAATATATAGGGGCGAACTACGAAAGCGTCATGCGGCATTACGAGTTCCAAAAGGCACCTCATGAGGGTGTCAAGGGATATGAGTTCTACACGGGTATCACCAGCTACATAGAGAAACAGGGCGCTGATCGAGCAGCCCAAGATTTCGTCGACTTGATGCCCTGGGGCACTCCCGAACAGGTATTGGAGAAGTTCGACCATATGCGCAAGATGATCGGGATGAACGCCATCATGCCCGGATTTAGCTACGGCGGTATGCCGTTCGCAGATGCAGAAGCATCAATGAGGTTGTTCGCTGAACAATGCCTACCGGAACTGCTGAGCTGGGAATGCCCGCCNCTNGAAGTTCCTGGAGCGAAGCCAGAGTATCGATAATNGACTAGGAGAGGAATTCTTCTATGGCGGAATACCNAGCCGGCATGGTTGTCGCGGCTCAGCCCGAGGCGGTCGAAGCAGGCGCAGAAGTCCTGCGNAACGGAGGCAATGCGGTTGACGCCGCAATCGCGTGTGCTCTGGTAGCGGGCGTTGTAGACCCGCAAATGTGTGGCATCGCAGGGTTTGGCAACCTACAGGTGTACTTGCCTGGTCAGGGCATCCACCAATGCATCGACTTCCACGCTAAATCACCGCTAGCTACAAGGTCAGACCAATGGGCTGACATCATCATCGGTGAAACTAGAGATGGGTTTGGGTTTGTGCTTGAAGGCAACGTTAATGACGTTGGATACCAAGCCATTGCAACGCCTGGATCGCTGAAGGCGTACTTCGAAGCACAGACAACATGGGGAAAGAAAGACTGGGAAGAAATTGTTGGTCCGGCAATCAAATGGGCAGAAAACGGTTTNGTAGTNCGCCCTCATGTAGCTGGATGGTGGTCTGAAGGCGCAACGATGGGTAGAGCCCACAACGTTGAACGTCTCAAATATTCAGCTACAGGACGTGATATCTACTTCCGCTCTGATGGGTCCCTTAAACGCGTCGGTGACACCGTAGCGAATCCCGATATGGCTGAAACTCTCCGGCTAATAGCTGCCGAGGGCGCAGACGTCTTTTACAGCGGTGNATTGGGGACACGAATCGCAGAGGATATTGCAGCCCATGGCGGGCTGTTAGACGACCGAGATCTCTCCAACTACCGAACCACTCACAATGAACCACTTGAGTCGACTTATCGGGGGCTCGGAGTGACGACGAACCGCCCACCCGGTGGGGGAGTCATGGTGCTCGAAATGCTCAACATCCTCGAAAACTTCGATTTGCGCTCTATGGGCCACAACACTGTCGAATACGTGCGAACCGTAACGGAGGCCATGAAGAGAGCGACGTCGGACAAGGACAACTATGTCGGCGATCCCGAACATTTCGAAGTTCCGCTCGAATGGCTGATTTCGAAAGAGCACGCTCAGGACCAAGCGNGAATGATTNCNNCNGGCNACTCGAGCAAAGGTNGANCGNCTCTCCTACGAAGCGAAAGATACAACACACGTCTGNGTNGTGGACCGAGATGGAAATGCCGTATCAATGACCCACTCGCTNGGTATGCCNTCAGGTGTTATCNCCGATGGGCTTGGATTTATGTACAACGGCTGCATGGCTGTNTTCGANCCCCGACCAGGAAATGCAGATTCATTAGCTCCTGGTAAAAGTCGCTTNAGNTCCCTTTGCCCAACNATGGNTTTTGNNNNCGACNACNTGAANTACGTCGTAGGNGCGCCNGGNGGNACACAAATAGCTATGGGNGTCACCCAGGTNCTGTTAAANAGCATCGATTTCGATATGAACATGCTNGAAGCNGTNTCAGCTCCACGNGTNTCCGGTACGAGCGACGCNATTGACGTCTCAAACGGNATTCCGTGGAGTGTNACNGAANCCTTGGAANGNGAAGGCTANGAGGTAATCNGAAGNCCTCGNACCCATGACTTCGCNTGGGTTCANGGAATTAGAGTCGGANCNGANGGNATTGATGGTGGAGCNGACCCNGCNGCCGANGGNGTAGTGCANTCTGTNTAANTCTNACCCCANNNAACNGGNACAGNTANCGGACCCCGAAAAGCCCANCCTCCNAATTNAACCGNCGAAGCCTCNTNATCNAAACGNAGNTCTGTNAGACGTTCGAANATNTTNGGAATAGCNACGTCGCCGACCAAACTTCTTGAGGCTGCAGCNCCNGCNCAAAAATGTGGTCCGGCTCCGAACGTCAAAGCAGCGCCCGTATCGCGAGTGNTATCGAAGCGNTCNGGGTCNGAGAAATNNNTTTCGTCTCTATTGGCNGAACTGAACATNAAGAAAACCCGTTCTTCGGCTTCGAAGTCAACATCTCCNTAGGANTGGTCANCGGCGATGCGNCGNGGAGACATNCCAATNGGAGCAATCCANCGGCAGTACTCCTCNAACACTTGCTGCCACGAGACCGCACCNGACATNACNAAGTCAAGCTGTTCGGGNTGCNTNAANAGNGCCCAGATNGCNCCGGCGATNGCNTCCCGGGGTTCGTTNTGACCACCAGANATAGTNAATTTGATGTTTGCCCTGACTTTGTCTTCGGGCATGCCAGCCTGTGTCATCACCGACAANAGGCTNNCATCAGGNTNTTTATGTAGTTCGGGTAGACGCTGNTCGATTGCNGNGTCGATCGCAGCGGTAGCTGCGTNNCAAATTTTTTCGATTTCAGGGTCNCCTGTGTAGTTCGCAACNCCNTCAATCATCGCCTGACTCCAGGCATCNAAATCCTGATAGGTGACCTGGGTGAGTCCNGTGATGGCCTTTAANGCCTCTCCACTTACCGCNGTGGCGTAAGCGGGNACCAGNTCGGTTGACCCTGATGACNCAAANCCATCCAGAACNCTGTCAGTTAATTNGATGAACANNNCNGCCCANATTTTNTCCACTTTTCGCGGTGAAATAGTCGGGTAATAGACGAAACGCTCCTCGCGGTGTTCATCGCCATCTTTNCGCATCATGTTTCGNCCCATGAGCACGTTCATTAAGCCGCCCGGTTGTTCTGAGGAGAACACTGCAACATTNTTTTCACATGTATGAATGTCATCCCGGCGAGTGATCAACGTNGCACCGATCTCAGGGACATAACAAATCGGCGCGCTCGCACGCATTTCGGCAAGAATNGGGTANGGATCGGCCCAAAAAGCAGCAGGATCGATACTGACCACTGGNGCAGATGACATCGAGCCAGCATTACATGGATACGACTCCCCATGAGACGAAATCCCCAAATCCCGGAGATAGACCAANAGTGAGCTACTCAATAGTCGAACTCNACCAAAAATATTCTGAAGGAACTCTCANCCCGACNGAAGCGGTTACTAGCTGTCTTGAAGCCATCGAAGCNTTGGATCCAACTATTGGAGCTTGGCAAGCCNTTTACNAAGAAGAAGCTCAAGAAGCGGCNGCGATCGCTAGCGCGGAATTCGAAGCGGGTAGACGTAAGGGACCTTTCCATGGCATTCCCTTCGCTTTGAAGGACATCGTCGANGTTGAAGGCNAGCTCACTGCGGCCGGTTGCGCCGAATGGAGCGAACGCCGGTCAAAGGTCACCGCAGAAATTGCTCAACGTCTCATAGCAGCAGGAGGAATTCTGATCGGCAAAACGAAGACGGTTGAATTTGCTTTCGGTGGATGGGGCACCAANCAGAGGATGGGGACNCCNCANAATCCTTGGGACCCAAAAGTTGCTCGTACCCCAGGAGGGTCNTCGAGNGGATCTGGTGCAGCGGTAGCTTCCGGGATGATTCCATGCGCTATCGGAACCGACACCGGTGGGTCCGTGCGTTTNCCAGCNGCGTTTTGTGGNATTGTCGGTCTTAAAACAACAGAGGGNCTGCTGCCTACAAANGGCATCGTTCCCTTATCTCACACACTCGANACCCCTGGTCCGATGGCACGAACGGTAACNGACGTNGCNCTNATGTTTGAAGCACTGTGTTCNGAGNCCANNAATTTNGACCTCTCNGNAGNAATTGCGGGCATGCGCATTGGCTCGTTGCCCGACNANGANCGCATNGGNATNGAAGCTGCACAGCTTGANGCNTACGANCGNNCTCTNGATCAANTNGCNGACTTAGGGGCNGAAATTATTCAGTTNCNGCCAGCNAAACCNTTTGAAGAAATGAAAGAAGCNGCNGNGGTAATTNTNACTGCCGAAGGTTACTTNCATCATGGNNCNCTNATGGATGACCCNGANTCNTTGGTNGATGANAATGTGCGNCCACGTTTCNAAGCAGGNGNTGATATTTCTTCTGCGCAATANGTAGNAGCGTTACTNCAGCGTGACAGTGANCGAGANNNCTTCTCNCTGGCNATGCAGGGCATTGACGCCTTNGTGACACCTACCACTCCNATGCTGCCNNNACNCNTGACNGAAACNGATGAGTTNNNNACNCCNGCGCGGTTCACTCGNGCTATNAATTATCTGTCNATGTGCGGNACNTCGGTNCCNTCTGGGNTTTCGAANGNAGGACTTCCNACNTCACTNCAAATNGCGTGCGNNGGNGGNAACGAAGCCATTTGTTTNCAGATCTCGGCNGCNTACGANCGAGCGAGGGGNGCCNTACCNGCACCCCCATTGTTTGCNTAGGGATCAGGCCANNACTACTGAAGGGAANATGAAATGAATGTNGTTTGGATGCGAANNGAAAANGGAAAGACCGTTATTGAGGATCTTGAAATTCCCTCGAGTAAGGAAGTCCGAGGATTTGAGACGCCCATCGTCCCGGTCGCAGGGGTGATCTTTAGAACCCAGCAACCGCAAGTCGATATGGGATTTCATAATGCCCCCCGACGCCAAATAGTCGTTCCACTACAAGGCGAAGTAGAAGTTGAGACGGGGGACGGGGATACTCGTTTGATTTGTCCCGGTATGGCATTACTGGCAGATGACCTTCAGGGCCAGGGACACAAATCTAGGTTTCGACCTAACGACGCAACGACGCTGTTTTTGTTGTTACCAGATGACGTAGATCCATCCCAATGGAGGATTTAGGAGGCCGTTAGTCATCGTGGAGGACAAATCTCACACGTTTGAAACCTTTTCCCTTTGATTCTGTTTTCGTGATCTCAATGCGTCCAACCTCACCGGTTGAAGCTACATGAGTGCCGCCGTCAGCCTGTTTATCGAGTCCCACGATGTCCACTACACGAATTTCTTCGACTGCCTCAGGTATCAGGTTGACCTTTGTGCGAATTAAGTCTCTATCGAGAACTGCTTCTGAACGAGGCAGAAAGGAAACAGCTACGGGTCGATTGGCTGCGACTTCTTCGTTACATAACTCTTGTATTTGTTCCGCGAACCCAGGTGGAAATTCGTCTATCTCGAAGTCCATTCGACCCGACAACGTATCCATATTTCCGCCGGTTACGACTCGCTGCCAGCGTTGCCACATCACGCCACAGAGAATGTGCATCGCCGTATGGGTTCGCATCAGTTGATGACGACGCTCATCGTCGACAATCCCCGTAACTTCAGAACCAACGTTTGGGATTTCGCCCTGTATTTGATGCCACACCCGGCCTTCAACGGTGCGAACATCTACGACTAAGGCCTCGGTGTTGTTCCACCTCAGTATCCCCGTGTCGTGGGGTTGCCCACCGCCTGTGACATAAAAGGCGGTTTTGTCTAACTCAACCAAGTCATCGTTGACTGTCTGAACAGTCGCGTCGAAAATTCGGAGATCAGCGTCAGCTAGATACAACTTCTCGGTCATGGATCACTCACCGACCCTTCCATTGTGGCTCCCGCTTCTCAGCAAACGCGCGAGTACCTTCCGAACTGTCTTCGGTGCTAGCGAGCAAATGAAACAAGTGTTGTTCTAAACGAAGACCGTCCTGTAGCGGCATGCTCATTCCTTGGACCGCAGCCTGTTTGATAGCGCGGACTGCAAGGGGACCCGCTTTCAGAAGTTTTTCAGCCATCGCTTTAGCAGTCGGTAACAGATCTTCGAACGGCACCACTTTGTTGACGAGGCCCAGTCGGTAAGCCTCATCTGCATCGATTCTTTCTCCGCTATACAACATCCACAAGGCATGCCCGAGCGGAATTGTGCGTGGGAGGCGTTGTGTTCCTCCACCGCCGGGGAGCAAACCGAGGAGAACCTCCCCAAGACCAAACTGAGCGTTGTTTGAAGCGATTCGGATGTCGCAACTCAGTGCCTGTTCGAGGCCACCTCCATTGCAGTGACCATTAACGGCGGCAATGACCGGCTTCCAGATTTCGAGACCGCGCATAAGATCGCCTCTCCCGGCGGCGGCAAAATTATTCGCGGGTTCGGGAGCTGAATTGAAGTTCTGTTTAATGTCGCTACCAGCGCAGAAAGCTTTATCCCCTGCGCCGGTCAAAATCGCTACCCAGGCCTCGTCGTTGTGAGCAAAATCTTCCCATACCTCAGCTAGACGGTCGTATGTCGCTTGGTCACAGGCGTTATACGCCTCGGGACGGTTGATCGTCACATAAGCGACGCGGTCCTCGATTTCGTAAATCACGCTTTCCATCGAATCCCTCCTTCAATGAGTCGATATCTTTGCAGCACCTGGTGGTGGTTGTCTCATAAAGACAGTGAAATGAGGTCGGAGAACGACACAGACACCGCGTAACTCTGAGCGAAATGGGTTCTGGGTTGCGTTGGTGGGTCTAACCCTAGGATCCTGTTCAGGTGAACACGCAACCTTCTACTTCACCTGCGTTCATTGGAATTGACATAGGAGGTACGAAGACGCTCGGCGTAGCG